>CAYSHJ010000358.1:0-14446 GCA_964430385.1 uncultured Planctomycetaceae bacterium | reverse complement strand
ACGGCCCCGTCACGAGTCAACTTCAGCGGCCCGTCCGAAAGTGACGTCAGTTCCCACCAGATCGTGCCGTTGTCCCGCAGCGATGGACTCACCGCCGCGAGTGGCCGTTTGCCGTCCAGCCACAAGAACAACGCCCCTTCGCTATACGCGGACGTTATCGGATTCGTGTATCGCAACACCGGATTCACAGACCGCGTCAGCTTCTTTGGCGGTTCATCGCTTGTCTCCAGCGACACGTCATCAACGACTTCTTTCATCAATTCCAGCCGCTCGCGACGTCCCTTCTCGGCATCGGGAGACTGCTCATCGGCGAACGACGAAGCAAACGTCAGCAGACAAATCAGCGCGGCGTCGATTGTTTTCATCATTCTGCCCCCGTCATTCTGCTGTCTTGCCGAGTCCACACCAACACGGCTCAGCGAGTTCCAATTCCGGCTGCCTCGCGCTTCACCTGGCAGTCGCCGCAGTTTCTTCGTCTTTCAACCAATCATTCACATTCGAGTCTCGAATCGCAGGAGGATCGGCCTCTTTTTGACTCCAGACTTCGCGCTCGTCGAGACTGGCATAGAACTAGACCGCCCGCAGCACAGCCACGCGATCACGATCCGAACCCCGAACCCTTTGAACCGTTCAATCATTTGATCCCTTTCGGTTGTTGCCTCTCGGTTTTTCCTGCCGGAGCCGCATCGTCCGTGACGTTGCCCAGGTCGCCGAGGATCAGAGTTTGAATGCGTTCTTGGATGTCTTCCTGCAAATGCAGCAGGCCGGAGTTGTAGGCGGCCGGGTAGGCGTAGTCGCCGTTGACCAGTCCCCAGTTCACAGTGCGCTTCGTTCGATCCACGTCCAGTCCGAAGCCCGCCTTCGCCATTTCCTTTTCGAGATAGTCGCGATCCTTCGGGCTGACGCCGAGCTTTTCGAGTTTATCCAACAAATCGCGAACCTCGCGACGCTGCTCGGCCGTCATCCCCGCGAGGCCGTTGCTGTCTTGTTCGTTGTGACGATCTCCGTTTGATCCGGCTCCACTCCCTTCTCGTCGTTTTTCGTCCGGCTTGTCGCCGCGACGTGGCGCAAAGACGGCTTCGTCTCGCTGGATGCCGCCCCGAAAGGAAGCCTGACAACGCGATCGCTCGTCGTTGCCGGCAAGCAACTGAATGTGAACGACGAAGGCTCGCTGACGGTCACCCTACTCGATGAGCAGAGCCAACCGCTGAGCGGCTTTTCTCCGAAGTCGCTCAAAGGTGACGTAGTCTCCGCCGCATTGGATTGGGATTTGTCCGCGCTGTCCAGCAAGCTGGTCCGGCGCACGTCACAAAGACTGTGCCCCGGAGCCATCGTGGAAACTGAAGCCTATCTCGCGGCGAATGAGAGACGGGTGGGCAACTTCTTCGATACAAAGTCACCAAGCTTCCGGGAGATCGGGAACGTCACGGCGCGGAGTCTGACACATATGGACCAACACCATTCTTCGTCTGGCACACGCGAGAAGCTGTCCGAAACCATTCGGCTGGCGTGTATCTGGGAAGCGACGGCTCCCAAGCCGGGCAACGTGCATCCGGACGCATCGTTCGCGGACCTCACGTTTGAAGATTTCGTGAAGTCGGCGGAGGCGGTCGGTCCGGTGTTGGCTCGCGCGCGGGAACTGGGTGTTGGTCGCGCGGTGTTCGAGTCGATTCGCGCGACGCGCACGGTCGTGAAGTCCAACACGAATCTCGGCATCGTGCTGCTGCTCGCGCCGCTAGCTGCGGTCGCGACGGACAGACCGCTGCAGGATGGCATCGGCGACGTGCTCAGCAGTTTGTCGCGCGACGATGCCGCGTGGGTTTATCGAGCGATTCGGTTAGCTCAACCGGGCGGACTCGGATCGACGGACGCCGAAGATGTTTCGCGCGAGCCGACCGGCACGTTGCTCGAAGTGATGAAACTGGCGGCCGATCGAGATGGTGTGGCCGCTCAGTACGCGAACCAATTTGCTTGGGTGCTCGACGAGGGCCTGTCGTTCTTGAAAACACGGAGGACGGATTGGCCAACCGTCCCACTCAAGCTGATCATCGAACTGCAACTTCGACTCCTGGTTCGTCACCCGGACACGTTGATCGCTCGCAAATGCGGTGTCGCCGAAGCCAACGAAGCGTCGCGACAAGCCCAAGTGGTGCTCGACGCGGGCAGCCTGGAGACGGCGACCGGGCGACGGCTCTTGTCCGAGTTCGATGGCTGGCTGCGCGAAGACTCCAATCGTCGCAACCCTGGCACGACCGCCGACCTCGTCACCACGTGCCTGTTCGCCGCATTGCGCGACGGAATCATTAATTCGCCGGAGTTCGAATCAAAGTGAATTCACAGATGGTGACGATCTCTCGATTACGGGCCGAGAATCGGCGAGACTGTTGGCGTTACCCGGGTTCTCACGCGACCAAGACGCTTTGCTTTCGGCACTGAAAGGCTCATTCATGTCGCTTCCCAATTCTGGTTCCTCACGCGATCCGAACCATTCCTTCGGTTTGGACCTTGAGCGCACGATGCCACGGGACAATCGGACCAGCGTGGAACATAGATCGAGCGCGGTGAGTCAGGAGGATGTGGGAGCGATTGTGGCGCGGAGCCTGGACTCAAACCAATCGGCTCCGAGCGCGGATGCTGCCGGACAGACTTTTCGGGAACCTCGGACTGGAGTGGGAACCGAAGTCACCTCGTCCGGCGTCCGCGGCCCAGAAGCTGCTTCGCCAGCCAGCCGCGCCGGAGTTCCGCCGAATGTGGCCGAAAGGTACGTGCTGCTCGAGAACTTCGCACACGGAGGATTAGGAAATCTGTGGCGAGCTGAAGATACGGCGATCCGTCGCGAAGTCGCCTTCAAAGAATTGCTGCCCAAGGCTCTGAAGGAAAGCGCCATGGTCGATCGCTTCATGGAAGAGGCGCAAATTTCCGGGCAACTGGAGCATCCCGGAATCATTCCGATCTATGACGTCGGGTTCCGGGAGAACGGGACGCCCTACTACACCATGAAATTGTTGCGCGGCGGCAACATGGAAGAGGCGATCGAGATGCTGCACAAGTTGCCGCGCGGACGTTCTGAGCGGCAACTGGCCTATAATCGTTTGCTGCGTCAGTTCATCGCCATCTGTCAGGCCGTGGGCTTCGCTCATGAGAAGGGGGTCTTGCACCGTGATCTCAAGCCGAAGAATGTGATGATCGGTGAATTCGGTGAGACGTTGGTGCTCGATTGGGGCCTGGCCAAGTTGGTCGATCTGATCGGTGAGCAAATGATTTCGTCCGATCGCTCCAACCGGACGACCTCGGACAGCGAACAGTTCACGGACGATGAGCCGTCGGACGTCGCCACAATCTTGACGGAGGAGTCTCAACATCCCGGCGCCGCGATGGACTCCGCAGACCATGTCCCACCCAGTTACTCAAGTATGGAGGTGACCCAAGATCACTCGCCAAAGTCGTTCACGGCGACTGGTCTGGGAGCGGACAAGCTGGTGAGCAAAATGGCCAGCAGCAAGTCTTACAACGCTTCCACCTTCACTGCGACCGGCCAACGGCCCGTCCAAACGGGAATGCGGAGCGCGGGAAGTCAAACCCTGATGGGCCAAGTCATGGGCACTCCGGCCTACATGTCTCCCGAGCAAGCACTCGGTCAAATTGATGAATTGGATCACCGCTCGGACATCTATTCGCTGGGCGGCATCCTCTACAAGATCCTGACGAACAAACAACCGGTGGGACGCGGTCAAGTTAAGGACGTGTTGCAGAAGGTCATCCAGGGCCTGATTCCGCCGCCGCGTGGGATCGACTCCACGATTCCCAAAGCTTTGGAAGCGATCTGTCTTAAGGCGATGTCCCAGGACAAGTCCGCTCGGTATTCCAGAGCCCTCGGTCTGGCCGCCGATGTCGAAGCTTGGTTGGCGGATGAACCGGTTGCGGCCTATCCCGATCCGTGGCACGCTCGTTTGCGCCGCTGGTCCAAGCGACATCGCACGCTGATGATCAGTTCGTCCGCAACGCTGGTGGTGCTAATTGGCAGCGTGATCTTCTGGGAATGGGCCGCAGCTCGCCGTATCGACCGGATTCGGACTGACGCGCGGCAGAAAGTCGCCGAGGCGCGTTCCGCTGTCGAGAAATCGCAATTCGAGGATGCCGAGAAACTCCTGACAGTCGCGTTGGGACTCGTTGAAGCCGAGCACCGGCTGGCCACAGATCGCGGAGATATACAGATTCAAATCGTGGCCGCTAAGCGCTTACAAGAGGCAGCCGAACGCGAACGACTGACCGACATCCAAAACCAAGTCGAACTCGACCTCGCGGAAGTCCAACACGCGATCAACGACCAACAAGATTTTTCACAGGCCAAAATCATCCTGACCCGCGTCATGGGACAGCTTGCGTTGGAAGAATCACTTGCCGAACTTCGTCAACAGGCGCAAACACAGTTGAAGGCCGTCAATCAGTTTGAAATCTTTAACGACGAGGTCGAGCAGACCCGAGTCTTCGGCGGCAACATTTCCGGTGACGAATCGCTTGATGATCTCCTCGAATCGAAACGTCATGCACTCGCCGCATTGAAGATCTCTGAGATCGACGCTGACCAAGCAGACAAGGCTGGTTCGCGACTGCGGTCTCTGGGCGACAAGGCGATTGCCAAATGGCGTGACGGAATGCAGGAATTGCTCGTGACCTTGGCCTATCTCGAAACCAAGCTGGCGATCCGCGACGACCCGGCCGATCTCCAGAAGGCCGCTCAACGCAGCTTGGACCAGTTGCAGCAGGCCGAGCAACTCGGTTTCGCTTCCCAGCCGATGTGGTTCCTGCGGGCCGATCTCTTCGGATTGCTGAATCAACCGGACGAGGCCCAAGCCGCTCGGCAAACCGCCGAAATGCTCACGCCCAAGACACGTCTCGATCATTACCTCCTGGGTGAGTTCAAACGCGGCCAGGGAAAATACAACGAGGCCCTCTCGCATTTTCAGGATGCTCTGCTGGCGGACCCGAACGATTTTTGGTCGCTCAACATGCTGGGACTTTGCCATTTTCAATTGGGACAATACGAGGCGGTTATTCCCAGTTGCACGGCGTGCATTGCTCGTCGACCCAAATTCGATTGGCCGTACCTCGCACGCGGTGTCGCCTTCGGAAAACTCAAGCAATTCTCGAAGGCCCACCAGGACATCGCCAAGTCGCTGGAACTCAAGCCGCAGTCGTATCATGCCTACCTGAATCGTGGCGTTATTCATGTCTTTCAGAAGAATTATGAGGCCGCGCGGGCGGACTTCGAGCGGGCCAGTCAACTGAAACCCGATCAGGCAGCGCCGTACATCAACCTCGCGGCGACTGGCTTGGAACGCGCCAACGAACTGCTCCACGACTCGCAGAAACCGAACGCTGCCGTGCTCGCCGACGCCGAGTTTCAACAGGCGAATGTCGCGCTGACCGCGGCGATCGAACGATCGCCGCAACAGGCGGCGATCTACTCCTTCCGCGGCAAGATTCGAATGGCTCAAAACAATGTGACGGCCGCTCTGACTGACTTTGAAAAAGCGAACAAGCTCGAAGTCACTCCCCTACGGCGTGCCGAGAACTTTCAACAAATCGGCAACATCCGCTTCCGCGGCCGACAACTCGAGGCAGCTCTGACCGCTTATGACCTGTCGCTCGAGGCCAACCCGGACGACGCCACGACGATTCGGCAGCGCGCCGAAACATTGCTGGCCTTGAAACGCTACGAACAGGCCGTGCTGGGTTTCACCGCGGTTCTCGAAAAAGCGGGCCCGATCGCCGATGTCTACCGCGGCCGAAGTGTGGCGTTTGCTGCTCTGAATAAACACCGCGAAGCCATCAACGACTACACGATGGCACTGCAGTACGAACCAGCGCCTAACATGCTTGCACAACGCGGCTGGGCCTATTTGCTTGAGGCCGCCAAGCTCGCCAAGGAGGATTTTGAAGAGGCCGTCCGGCTCAATCCCGAAGACCCAGCGTTCTATCAAGGATTGGCCTTCGCGCTCGTCATGCTGGGTGATCATTCCGCCGCAGTGGCGGAAATCGAGAATAACTCGCTGAACACAAAACGCGCCGTCGGACAGCTTGGCCCGATGGCGTGGCAACACCTATTCAACCCTGCGACTGTTTACGCGCAAGCACACGACAAGGCGTTGATCGACGTGAAGCTCGCGCCGGAACGCCGTGTCGAGTTGGCAAGGCAATACAGCCAGAAGGCCGTCGATCTATTGCTCGAAGCCCACAAATTCGCCGGCCCTCAATTCCAACTCAGGTTCGTCAATGCCTTGCGAGGTGATTCGGCACTCGATCCGATTCGGCAGCGTCCGGAGTACCTCGAAGCGCTCAAAACCCTGGATCCGGAGGGAGCGGCAAAATTGGACTTGAGCACGAACAAAACACTTCGAAATCAGTAACTAGCAGTCTTCGAAATGCGACCGGAAATGAATCTGGAAATCGAACGTTACTCATGTCATAGTCGACATGTGCTGGCCACACGATTTGGGTTTGGCTTATTGATCCAGCCGGATGGCTGGGGTAGCCTATCCGAGCCGGAGGCAGTGGAGCATGAGGGCTGGATCAGTCGTTGATCCTCTGTGACGTCGACCCGAACGTGAGATAGAAGCATTTCTATGCGAGCCAAGCGACACAGAGGTCTCACCACCCAATATGCCAGCGTGATTGAACGCCTCGAATCACGTTGTCTTTTGTCCGGCACCGGGGACTTGGTCGGTGATGCTCCGCTGACGGCGACCGACCTGGGAATCCTCACGGCCACAAATCCGCTGGCAGCCGCTGGCACGATCGACGAAGCCTTTGATCGTGACGTTTTTCATTTTCAAACAGAGGCGGAAGGAACAACCGCCATTGAGCTGAGCGCGAATCTCAGTTTTCTTGACACGTTCGTCACGCTCTTGGATTCCTCCGGCACGCCGGTCGCCTTCGACGACGATGGTGGCCCGGGAACGGATAGTCGTCTCCTTTTTACGATTGAAGGCGGTCAAACCTATTTTGTTGAGGCCGGCGGTTATAGTAGCTCCACGGGCGACTATGAGTTGAGTTTGACCATTTTGAACGACGGTGTTGGCGACAATCAGCAGAAGGCTCTGGATCTCGGAAGCCTAGTGATTGGTTCTCCGCTGAATGCCTCCAGTTCGATCGACTTTTCGAACGACCAAGATTTCTTCAGCTTCCGCGCTGCGACAGACGGGACGGTGCTCATACAAGAAGATGCAATCGTCGCTTCCGGGAACACGCCCTTGAGTGGTGTGCTCCAGGTTTTTCGTGAGGGCAGCGATTTCGCTTTTGTGTCCGATTATTACGGCTCGGGGACAACCGCTCGTTCCGTCGGCTTTGACGTGACCGCGGGGGAACTCTATTTCGTTCAAATCAACGGCGACCATGAAACCTCTGGCGACTATCGACTAAATCTCGGCTACCTTGAGAACGATGTCGGAGGTAGTCAACAGTCCGCTGCGGATTTGGGAAGTCTGGCGGTCGGAGCATCCATCGAACGATCCAGTTCGATCGACTTTGAAAATGACCAGGATTTCTTCGCCTTCCGCGCCGCGACAGACGGTACGGTGCTCGTACAAGAAGATGCAATCGTCTCTTCCGGGAACACGCCCTTGAGTGGTGTGCTCGAAGTTTTTCAGGAGGGAAGCGAATTCGCTTTTGCCTACGACTACGACTACTTGCAGTTGGGCACAACTGCTCGCAGCCTTGGCTTTGAAGTCACAGCGGGGGAACGCTATTTCGTTCAAGTCTATGGCTACTATGGAACCTCTGGCGACTATCAACTGGATCTCAGCTACCTCGAGAACGATGTCGGAGGTATTCAACAGTCCGCTTTGGATTTGGGAAGTCTGGCGGTCGGAGCGTCCATTGAACGATCAAGTTCGATCGACTTTTCGATTGACCAGGATTTCTTCGCCTTCCGCGCCGGGTCGAACGGCACCGTATTCGTGCGCGAAGACGCAGTTGTTGCTGCTCCGGACGCACTTCCCTTGGACGGCGGGTTGCAAGCATTTTCTGATGGAGATGACTTTCCAATTGCCTTCGATTTTGAATCGTTCGGGACGACCGCGCGGAACGTCAGTTTCGACGTCTTGGCGGGGCAACTTTATTTCGTTCAAGTCACCGGCAACTATGGGAGCCTGGGCGAGTATCAGTTGACTCTGACTCTGGCTGCGGATGTCGGCGACACACGCAACACTGCGACTGATTTGCCACTCATCAACGGCCAGGCCACGCTTGATTCACGGATTAGTTCACGGAATGAGGGCTTTGATCGAGACATTTTTCGCATTCAAGCTCCCGAAGGCTCCGGCAGCGTTGTCACCGTGCGAGTCGAAACGGGAGCGGTTGGTTTTTCGGAAGGCTTAGATTCTCTGTTGCAAGTTTATAACGCCAGCGGAGACGTCATCGGATTCAATGACGATTTGATTCCGATTGACATTCCTCAAAGCCTCGTTCAATTCAATGCTTCCGCGGGCGAGTACTATTTTCTCGAGGTTCGGCCGTTTGACGGTCGTCCTGCGGAAATCGGGTCGGCGAGTGGCGATTACTCGCTGGTTGTCGAGTCCAGTTCCGGGCAGATATCGGACGCCGTGACGAACACCTTCGACGGCGCAAAAGCAATCTCGTTGGCGAACGGGTTCGCGCTGACTCGTGTGTCGATCGACTACCGCGCCGATCAAGATGTGTATTCGTTTGTGGCTCCGACGGATGGGATCGTGCGCGTGGGACACCAAAGTGGCCCGAGCGATCGACTCGTTGCGCAATTGGCCGTGTTCGACGATAGTGCCGGGCATCCATTGTTACAGCGATCTAATCTCCCACACTCCGCGCATTTCTCTTCGGATATCGAACTCTTTGTCCAGGCGGACCATAAGTATTTTGTGCGTGCCAGTCTGTACCCCACGGAGTCCAGTTTGACTTATGGAAGTAAAACTGGAGCCTACTCGCTGACTTTGCAGATGGTGAATAATGCTCAATCGTCGGTAGTGCCTGTGTTGTCGCTCGACAATTCCCTCGCGGTCTCCGGAAGCATTAGCGTGCCGGGCGACTCAGATACGGTCGAATTCACCGTTGATCACAACACGTCCAAGATCAACATTGATTTGAGCACTACCGGGGCGTTGAACGGTGCAGTGTCGGTGTTCCTCAAGAGACAGGGCGCGTCTGAGTTCGAGGTCACTAATTACGGCATTGCATTCGGTTCTCAACGTTTCACGATCAATGAGGCAATGGAGGGCGACACTTATGTCGTCATCATTGACGGCTTTGATAACACAGTCGGCAGCTACACGTTAACGGTGAAGAAAGTCGAGCCTGACGATCACCCCAATTCTTTCGACGCGATCAACATCACCACGATTCAGGTCAATCCTCTTCAAATGGGGCTGGCGACTGGACGCATCGGCGACGTGGCCGATGTGGATGTCTTTCGGATTGATGCCCCGACAGATTCGATCCTCAGTTTTTCGACGGCTTCACAAGTATTTGCGTCCGTCCGTGTGCAATCGTCTTTCGCTGACGACCAGGTTTTCTACGCTGGAGACCGAATTTCGATTGCTCCCGAAGACTCCGTCTTTCTGGAAGTTGTTGCGGCCTACTCTGGTCCGACGCCTGCCGCCTATGAATTTACTCTCCACACCGTCATCACGGACGGACGACATGATTCACTCGGCACAGCCGCTCGAACCGATGATCCCGTGGGGGACGATTCGGAAGAGATCGCTCAGACAGAAGGCTCCTTCCTGATCACAGGACAATTAGAGACGGCGCAGGATCTGGACTTCTTCGCGTTCGCCGCTCCATTCACCGGATTTCTGACAATCACAGCCCAACAGAGTCCAGGCGGCAGCAGTTCCGAGCCATTACATTTTGATCTCAACATCTCCGCCAATGATTACGGATACCAGTATCCCCTTGCTCAAGATTTCGATGGACAACAGGCTCGTTCCACAGGCGGGTTGTCAGTCTATGTTTATGAAGGTTTTGAGTATTGGGTGGAAGTCATAAATCGGGGCGAGTCCATAGGGGCCTATCATTTGAATTTGGCTCCCGCAGTGGACGACTTTCCTAATTTCATTGACGATTCCGCCGTCCCCGTCGTGACTGTGAATCCCACCGCGACAGTGACAGGAGAACTCACCAACGATTTCTATGTGCTTGATTACGATGTCATTCAAGTTGATGCCCCTGTCGATTCGTCGCTGAGGATTTCTACCACGACGTTTGACGTATTGGTGGACGTCATCGTCCGATCCTCTGACGGTGGCCAACAGTTCTATTCCGTCAGTCCGTCTGCCAGTCAACAATTCACCGTTGTCGCTGGGAACGATGTTTTCCTACAGGTCTCTCCGCAATTCGACTATGACAGCTATGAGTACATCGACACACCATTTGAGATCACATTGCAGTCAGTGATGACTGACGGGCGGCACGATTCCTTCGAGACCGCCGCCACGACTGATGATCCGGTTGGCGACGATGCCGAGCAGATCACTCGGTCCGACGATGCATTTGAGATCACCGGGCAACTGGAAACGACAACGGATTCGGACTTCTTCAGCTTTAGCGCCCCCTTCACGGGAGTACTGACGATTTCCGCGCCGCAAGGAATTGCGGGCGTCAATTCGGATTCGCTGTTTGGAGTCGCGGCGTTTGAGTCGTACCAGTACTTCGATCCATTTTCTGGTGAGACGATTTCTGGAACACCATTCTTAATTGCTTCGGATGCCAACGGCGAGGCGGTTCGTTCTGCGAACGGTTTGTCGATCTCTGTTTTTGCAGGTAGCCGGTATTCCGTGTCGGTCACTAATCAGGGGGATTCCACCGGGGGTTACCAGTTGGAACTCATCCCCGTGACAGACGGGTTCGCAAATAATTTCGCCACCGCGACGACGGTGACGCTTAGCGCCAACAACGAAGGTTCTGTCAACGGCGGACAACTCGAGTCCGTCTTTGACGTGGACTTCTTTAGTTTTGTCGCACAACAGACGGGAGGCATGTCGATCCAACTGACTCCAGAAACTGATAATTCCGGACCGACTTCTGCGTTGTTCGCCTATCTTAACGTGTACTCCAATCCGAATGTTTTCGATGGACTTTTGACATACGCTTTCGCGAATGAGATCGCGACGTTCAATGTGATCGAGGGCAACGCCTACTTTTTCTCGGTTGCGAACTACGGTTTTGGTGCAGCTTCATATCACGTTGACATGCGACCGTTCGTTGTGACGGATGACGTCCCTCCAGCGGGACGTCACCTTGAAAACTTTTCGTCAGCCAGCCCGACAGTGATTTCAGGGTCGATTGAAACGAGTGGTGACATCGACACTTTTCGCCTGACCGCCGACGCCACTCAGTCAATTCAGTTCTCACTCGATGCAGACCTTGGAAATTTCCTTGATCCAAAAGTGACCGTCCGAGTTTTTGACGCGGATGGCTCTCCCGTAGGGATTCCAATATCCAATGACGACTTTGGGTTCAGCCTCAACAGTTTCTTGTCAGTCCCCGTGTTACAGGGGCAAGTGGTAGAGATTGATGCCGGTGGCTACGGGTCGAGCCGAGGTGATTATCGGCTGACAATTATGGGCATCGGCGGTAATGCGGGGTCCAATCCTGATTTAGTTGCCTTCGTGCCCCAATTTGAGAGCATTGAGACGAGCTTCTCGACGGACGTTTTTCAGTTCATCGCGGGATCGACGGGGATGGCCACCATTGAAGTCAACGCAACCAATGGTCGCTCTCTGGATCCGACCGTCACGATCCGAAAATCCGCTGATGCGAGCTTCGTGGGGTTTGATGACGACAGCGGACTGGGCCTCAATAGTCGCGTAACATTTCCGGTCGAGCAAGGGACAGGATATGACGTTGAGGTCGCTGGCTTTGGTGGCGACAGCACTGGCACTTATCAAGTAGTGCTCAGTCTGGGTGCGGGAGAGGTTGACGACATCGGAAACACGTTTGATCAAGCGACCGTCTTGCGGTTCCGGGACGAAACGTCATTTTTCCAAGCCGGCACAATTTCAGCCGGTGGCTCGGACGAGGATGTCGTCTCTTTTACGGCGGAATTCACCGGAACATTGAACCTGCGCGTTTTGGCTTTCCAAGACGACCTGCAGGCCGGGCTGTCGGTTTTTCAGGCGAGTCCGGATGGAAATAGCAGTGATGTGGAGTTATTGGCAGTTTCAGGCGCAGCGGTCCCGGGCGAGCAAACAAATCTCTTTGTGCCCGTGAACAAGGGACGCACCTACTACGTCCGTCTCGTGGGGCTAGCTGATTCAGCGGGCAGACCTACGTCTGGCTCCTATCTGCTGGGCGCAAATGCCACAGCGGATCAGGTGTCGGCCGCGCCATCCGATGCTCATATTGACCTTGTCGCAGGAGTTGGAGCGATGGAAAGCCAGATCGACTTCGAGTCTGACCGCGATTGGTATCGTGTGGTCGCTCCGTCGAGCGGGACGATGACAATCAATCTCGAGCGAATGCCTAACATTGGCACCCATCAACTGGACCCGATTTTGACGGTCTACGATGATCGTGAGTTGCCAATCGCTCGTAACGATGACCGCAGCGGCCGGACATTGAATAGCCAGTTGACCGTTCAAGCTCGCACGGCGGGCGAGGTGTTTTATGTGGAAGCGGCAGGGATCGGCGCAACGACCGGCGGATATGATTTGTCAGTCCACTTTACCGAGGCCGTCGCTGACGACTATGGCAACGATCCTGGCCACATGCAGGCCATCCCAGTGACCGCGACTCGGACTAATTATGAATTGAGGGGCAGCCTTGAAGTGGTTCAGGACCAGGACGTCTTTGTGTTCATGGCTGCCGTCGGCGCGAGCACAACCGTCGGATTGGAGGCTCTCGGCCTTTCGCTACCACCGGGGGTCGAGTTGCGGGTCTTTGAAGTTGAGGCATCCGACCTGTCGGATGTTTCGATTAATAACCTGACGCAGATCATTTCCATCACCGGACAACCTGGAGCAAGTGCGCTCGAGCCATTCACTTTCGACGTCCAGCAGTCACGAAGCTATGTCGTCGCCGTGTCACACGTCGGCACCGCATTAGGGGCACCGGTCGACTACACTCTCGTTTTTTCCTTCGATGCCAAGAAAGTATCTGACGACTCAGCACTGGCAAACGTTGCACTCTTCTCGCTGCTGTCTCTCGCTGACGGTGCGGCGCGCCTAGGTGATCGGAATTCAGACGCCATTGATGCGGCTCTCCAAGCCGCGCTGGATGAGTTGGGCAAATCAGGAGAGTTTTTGGTTGTCGTACTGGATCCAGTCAGCGACCCAGTGCTCACGGATTCTCAGGGGCGTCAGTCGGGATTCACGTCAAACAATGGCACGCTCAGCGAAACACCGAACGGTTACGTTTCCGTAGGGACGTTCGGCCAAGTGCTCATCGTTCCCGCCACGTCGTCCGAAAACTTTGAGCTGCGATTTGCGGGATTTGGTTCCAATTTAGGCCAGAGTTTCGCGGCGTTTATGGTTGGACCGTCTGGGTTCCAACAGGCTTCACAGGAAAACGCACGCACCACGACCAACAGCGACGGTAAGACGAATTTCGTGGTGCAACTAGGCTTTGGCGATAGTAACCCCAATCTGATACCGACGCGTCGCACGGTTCCTGACGGCCAGACGCCCTCGTTCTTCCTGGTGACGAATCTGTTTTTGAACGACCGGCGGATCCCGCCTACCTCGACGACAAGCATCGCCATTGAAGATTCAATGATCGTGCGAATCGAAGACTCGCAGCCGCCAGTCCCCGAAGCGTTCGACTTTCTTGATCCCGAAGGCTGGCGAAACGTGCTCGACGGTGTTCTCCAAAATCTTCAATTCGAGAGTTTGTCCCAACCATCTTTGGTTCGAATTCTTGATCGGTTGCGAGCGAGCGACTCCAAGGTCTCGCGCGAACTGATGAAGAATTCGTCGGTCGTGCAATCGGCCAAAGTCGTCTATCAAGTCTTGAAGCAAAGTGCCGGCTGGTTCAGGATCGAAAAGCTGAAACCTCCCGTTCAAAAGCCGCGAACGCCACTGCCGAAGGTGACCCAAGAAACTCCTTCACCGAAAAATTTGTCCCAGGGGCGGAGCGGCTCGACGAAGGTGGCCCTGTTAGGCGGTTGAGTGACAGGCGGTTGCGCAATCACGGTCGCCGTCATCAGGGAATCTGGTGCGGAGTCATTTATCTCTTCCGCAAGCTTCTGGTGCCCTAGGACGTCATCCGTGATGCCAAGAAAATCACATGGACATCCCCCCGCAGGAACACACCACGGAATCTTGCTCGACCTTCAGGAGGGCGCACGACGCACTTTGTGAATTTGGTTAGGCGATGACTTGAGTGAGTCGGTTGTAGTTTCTGGTGCCGGTGGCGTGTTGTGGTCGTTGGAGCCAGAACGTGTCGAGGGGGGCGGTGTCGCAGAGTTGATCGGCTC
>CAYSHJ010000357.1:0-2323 GCA_964430385.1 uncultured Planctomycetaceae bacterium | reverse complement strand
CTTCGAGTCAAGCCGGTTTAAGATCTCCTCCAGAGCCTTCAGCGTGTTGGCATCCGCGATAATCATGATTGAGTTCGACCTCGGCTCAGCCGTCGCTTCAAAGCCGCCAATCTTCCGGCTGGCCGCCTCGTCTTTCAGGGCCGCGAGTGCCGACTTGGCGTCAACGAAACTGAGGACAAAGATGGTTCGTGGCAACTCGTCGGACGCCATTTTTTTCCGCTGATCGGGTTTCGAAATCGTGGCGGCGAGTTTCTCGGCGACAGCTTTCGTGAAGTTGCCCGTGATGACAAAGTCCTCGCCGAATTCGCTGCGCAGCACCGGAGCGGCGACGATCGTCCCATCCACGACGACGGCAAGTGGCTGATTGAGATGCTTGCCTGTCAGACGACGCAGCAACGCGCCACCAGCGGCATCGAGTGTGAGCCGAATCTCGAAGCTTGGCACGAGGTCCGTCGATTGTGCGGATTGAGCCACATCGCACTTCACGACGCGCCAAGTTCCGTCCGCGAGCAGCGCGTGCTCGGCCGTGTTCCACAACAGCCCACGCCATTTCTCATCGAGCTTCTCTTCGATCGGCACGTTGGCTCCGGACTTTCCCGCCGGAGCCGGTATGCGAGGTTCAGTGATCGGAAACCACGCGACTCCGTCGGCGTCGCGATCGGCCTTGCTGGCGGCGATCCGGAATTCAATCGGCGGATGCTTGTGCTTGTCCCGTTCGGCCCGAAGCAACGCCTGTCGTGCCGCGGCGACGGCCTGACGGGATTCAATCGGCGGAGCCGGCACAATCGACTGCTTGGCGACGGCCTCGTCCGCTGGCGCCGATTGAGTGGCGTCGGTCGATTGATCGGCTGGTTTGGGTTTAGGTTCGGCTTGCCTTCTCAGTGCTTCGGCGTCTCTTATTGCCGCCTTGGCATCGTCCGGGATCGGGCCGAGGGCGACTTTGTGCGATTGTCCCGGCAAGAGATCGATGGTTTCGACTGGGAACGACATCGATCCGCCTTGGCCTGTCGATAGCGATCGAGACACAATCACCTTTCCCGGCGGCACGAATTTCTGGTCGAAGCTACCGTCCTCGGCGATTTCGGTCTCGTAGATGTGGAACGAAAGGCCGGGGACCGGATAACAGGTGAAGTCGACGCTCTGTTTGGCGTCGTCGCCTTCGGCCGGACGCTGCCCGGTGACTCGCGCCCAGGGTTGCAGTTGCAGGCGGCCCATCTGCTCCTTGAATTCGGCGAGCGTCGTGATGGCGAAGCCGTTCGGATGCACGGCCGCGATCAGCATGTCGCTCGGCTCGGGAAAGATCACGACCTTGCCATCGCGGTCGCTGCGAGTGATTCGTTCTTCCAGCGGATTGCGATTGCGCCCGTCGCGCAAATACACGCCGTTGACGTGCTCGGCCGGGAGCGGGAACACTTCGACATCAGCCAGCGGCTGTCCGCCGACATCGAGCACCCGTCCGGCTTGCTTCTTTGACTCGTCCGGGACCAGGTCGGCGGGCGTCTTGATCCGGTCCAGGTGTTCGCCGATGCGCGGCGACAGCGAGCCGACGCTCATCCCGTCGATCTTGCCGGCGTCGTAGAGCCGTTTGTAGAGCTGAGAACGAGGCCCTTGCAACTCTTCCTCGCGCGGCAAACCGCCGTTGGTCGAGTAAAACTGCGGGTAGATTTTTCCGGCCTTCGCCGCTTCGTCAAGGATCTTTTCGACCTCTTCCCACGTGACAATCTGGCGGTCGTGCAGAATCACATGCTGTGAAATCACAAACGTGACTCGCTTCGGTTCGACGACCTCGACCGCGTCTTTCGTCTTCGGCGCATCGGGCTGCTGCTCGCCCGGCTCGGCTCTCAGGGCTATCGGCTCAAATGCGACCTTGACATTCACGTCCGTTTTCTTCCCCGGCTCAAGCGACACGTTTTCGAACGTCAACCAGTACCGGAATGGCCGCAGGCGATACTCAAAGCGGGCGATGCGCTCGCGCGGGAGCTTGAAGCCGAGGGTCGCTTCCTGGCCGTTGTTGCTCGATGAAGTCGACGGAGTTTCCTGACCATCGTGGTCGATGGCGACCAGTCGCCAATCGGCCTTGAGATAGATTTCTTGAAATGGCTTGAGCACGAGTTCGGTTTGTCCGTCGATCGACTCCACACGCAGCGGCTGGATCAGGTCGTAGAGAATCTTCACGTCAGGCGGGGGCGCACGACGCACTTTGTGAATTTGGTTAGGCGATGACTTGAGTGAGTCGGTTGTAGTTTCTGGTGCCGGTGGCGTGTTGTGGTCGTTGGAGCCAGAACGTGTCGAGGGGGGCGGTGTCGCAGAGTTGATCGGCTCG
>CAYSHJ010000356.1:0-1555 GCA_964430385.1 uncultured Planctomycetaceae bacterium | reverse complement strand
GTCACTGCGGGCACTGGCGTTGGACGCCAAAACCGGCGAGATCTTCTGGGATCGTGAGGTGCGGGCGGTCGCCAAGGCTCCCGACATCCATGTGAAGAATAGCCACGCCAGTCCGACGCCGGTGGTTCGCGATGGTGCGGTCTTCGTTCACTTCGGAGCGTTGGGCATGGCTCGGCTGGCCGCCGCGGATGGTGCGGTGCAGTGGATCAACACCGAACTCGATTACCCGCCGCTCCACGGCAGCGGCGATTCCGAAATGTTGTTCCCGATCTTGCTCCCTTGCCAGAACCGGCCATGTCCCTCATGCGTTCCGCCTGACGGATATCCCCAAGCATGAACCTGATCCGCTCCACCGCCGCTTGGGACGGCTCCGGCCGCCTGGAACAACAATCGCTTGTCCGGCGTGCATTCGACCTCGATGCGATAGCCACGCCGTGTGTAGAGCGGAATCAAATGCGCAAAGTACGCGCAGTCGCCCAATCCATGCTGAAACCTCACCCGGATTGTCTGCGCCGAAATGGGAGCCGGCGCGGGCGGGGAGGCAACGGGCGCCGTGGCGGCAGCAAGATCTTCACGCGACAGCGGTGCGTCATGCGGAGTCGGGGGAGACGGGCTGATGCCGACAACACTCGTGTCGTCGCCGTTCCGATCGGTGCTCAGCCGGTGCATCCCATTCGCGAGATACATCTCGATTCGCCGAATCACATCGTCCGGCGTGATCATCTCCATGCACTTAGCGATGCGCAAGTCGGGCCGGACTTGGACCGGCGAGACACACACGTCGTGATGATCTTTCGGATCGCCGTCGCCGACCAATTGGCAGCGTGATTTCCAGCAGCCGCCCTCGGCACAGCACGGCAACATCCCGACCGTGTCGAGATACTGATGGTGCGGGTACGCTTCCCAATGCTTGGGCTCACGACCACCCGCGACAACCACGCAGGGGCGAACCCGCGGTCGTCCCGGCTTCGTCGGCACCGCGGCCGCAAGATGCATGGCCAACGTCACCGGACAGAGCACTCCGTCCGCATGCTACATCAGCCGCACGAACTCGCGGGTGGTCGTTTTGCCGATCAAATCAATGACGCCTGTCAGCGGCGGATGCCAATGCCCGGTCTCGCCGCAACGCACGAACGTCAGTCGCCCCCGGAAGTGATCGACCACTGCCTGATAGCTCGCGGGATTCCACCACTTCGCCGTGAAATCGAACTTACCCCCGGCAATCAAGATCCAGAAATGCGCCGGTATCCCCAACTCATTTCCCGGCGGCGGCTGTCGCTTCTCGGGGTCACTGAGATGGATGTCTCCGGCAAACCGGGTCACCGGAATTCGCAGCCCCAACCGCTCTTCAAGGAACTGCGCGTACCCATGAATGAAATGGTACGGTCGCTGATTGCTCTGATGAACCAGCGGGTAGTGCATGTCGAGCGACTCGACGCCGCTGTCGCCTTCGTTGAGCCGCGTGATGTGCGGATTGTTCTCGAAGAGCGCGTCCGCCGACGTGCGCACATCGGTCAGAAAACGACCGGGCGCGGCCGCATACAGATCACGAACC
>CAYSHJ010000355.1:0-6175 GCA_964430385.1 uncultured Planctomycetaceae bacterium | reverse complement strand
TCCGCAGAAGGTCTTCATGTGCCATGCGTATCAGTGTGGTTTTCGAGGCAACCTGTTGACGCTGATGCACGGCTGGCTGACCGGCACACGCCCCGCCGGTGAGAAGCTCAAGGGAGACGAGTTTCACCGCGTGAAAAACATCCTCGCAAGCGATGCGACGATGGCGACGAAAACAGACAGCAGCCCGCCGATGATCGCCTCGAACGACTCCCCTTCTCCGCTGCCGGATCGAAACATTCCGCTCATCGAATCCGACGATGCCAAAGTTCGCGATCTGGCCACGCTCGACGAGAAGTTCATCGTCGATGTCGCGACCATGCCGCCCGCCACCGCGAGCTACGTTCGCCGCCACCCCTGCCTTTCTCCTGAGTCGATGAAGAAGTGGCGCAGCGGCATCCTGCCGCTAAGCGGTGGCGATGACAAACGCGGCTTCAGTTTGCGAGGCAACGTCATCTATCCGGTTCTCTCTGAAGACGGACAGGTACTCGCGTGGATCGGCCGCGATCCAACCTACGAACAGAAGGAACGCGATTTCGTCCGCCTCACGCCAGCCGAACGAATCGGAGCCACGGCACCGATCAAACATCGATTCCCAAAAGGTTTCCATCGCGGACTCGAACTCTTCGGACAACAAGCCAGCCGCCTCAAAGAATCCGGCTATCGTGAGTCGATCGCCCGTCACGGCATCATCGTCGTAGAAGGCTTCAACGACGTGATCGGTCTCGACAATCTCGGCATCCCAGCGGTCGCGATCATGTCGAACCGCATCACCGAACATCAAATCGAAAAGGTCGCTCGATGGGCCAAGCAACTCGCCAACGGCAAGGTGTCACTCCTCTTCGATTGCGAACAGACCGGCGACGACGGAGCGAAAGAGGCTCTTTGGTTGTTCGCGGAACGAGGTCTCGATGTTTGCCTCGGTTGGTCTCAGGCAATGCACGTTAGTAAGTTCAAAGGACGCCAGCCGGAGCACCTGAGTCGTGAAGAATGGGATGTTGTCATCAGCCCCGCGTTAAAGCAGTGAAGACCAGCGCAGGGGCCGCTCACCGACCTCGGCCCGCTGACCACCGGCGTCACCTATGAGTTCTGGCTCGTCGGCCACAACTCCCAAGGCGACGGCCCGGAAAGCAACCACACTTCACATGTCGCGACGTGAGCGGTACGTTGATCGGCGCAGACCCACGATTCCCCATTTGCGCTGAGAATTGCCGACATGAAAAGTCAGCGAAGTCATCCGACTGGTGGAATCCGATGGCTGGCAACTGGTGGCGACTCGCGGGAGTCATCGACAATACAAACATCCTCAAAAGCCGGGTCAAGTGACGATCGCGGGGAAGCCTTCCGTGGATGTCCCGCCCGGAACGTTGAACAACATTTTGAAGCAAGCCGGTTTGAAGTGAGGCCACCCATGAAATATGCCGTCATGATCGAAAAAGGACCGACCAGCTACGGAGCGACCGTTCCCGACCTGCCGGGCTGCGTGGCGGTGGCGGAGACTCTGGAGGAAGTGGAAACCCTCATTCGTGAAGCCATCGAGTTTCATATCGAGGGCCTTCGTCAAGACGGTCTGCCAGTTCCCCCGCCCACGACCATTTGTGAATACGTCGAAACCCAAGCCGCCTGATTCATCCGCAGAGAGGTCACGGTCGATGACGATTTCAACCAGCCGGAAAAGCACCGTCGAGAACCAACGTCTGACGGAAGATCGGCACCACGTCCCCCGCGAGCGAAAGCGAACCGAACTACCTCGCGACCGACGCGCGGCCCCCGTCTGTCGCTCAGCTCGACGCCGCCGACGCCGGTAAAACCGCCTACGACTGGCTCCGCTGTGAAAACCACAAAGGCAATACCGGGCTCAGGTCCGCTGCCGTGTCGGCAACCATCACGGCGTAGGCAGTCTGTGAGCAATTTGGGTGGACCTAGAGGTGAATCATGGCCCGCACAAAACACAGTAAGAAGATCATGCGTGATGAATTCGCGCCGAAGACCAAGGAGACACTCGCCAAGCGAGTCGGAATGCTCTGTTCCAATCCGGAGTGTCAGAAACCTACAAGCGGTCCATGCAATGACCCCGTTAAAGCTCTAAACATAGGTGTGGCAGCGCACGTCACAGGAGCCGCGCCGAAAGGCCCACGCTACGACGCATCGCTTTCGGTGGAACTGCGTTGTTCGATCGAAAATGGCATCTGGTTGTGCCAGTGCTGTGCGAAGTTGGTAGACAGTGATCAAGATCAATTCACCAAGGAGGTTCTTTGCCGATGGAAAGACGCCGCAGAGAAGGCCGCTCGGCAAAGTGTTGAGACCAGCAAGAGCACACGCGTTTCGCCGAGATCTAACGGGCGGCCGGAAATCAGCGCTGCACGCAAAAAAGCCCATCATGCGCAAGAGTTGTTCCGTTCCGACAAGATATCGGAAGCGATCAATGAAATGATGGAAGCCCTTGCGATTGCTCGCGACGAGAAGGACGAGGAAGAGGAAGTTGAATTCCTACTCGGACTCGCTCTCCTGTCATCAGACCGCCATCACCTTGGAGACAGGCACCACTACTTTCAAGAGGCTGAGAAGAAGGTCAAGAACCTCAAGTCACCATCGGCAAAGGTCATTTATCTTCGCGCCAAGGCGGCTGCCCTGACTGACAAGCGGGACATGGCGGGAGCTGAGCAAGCCTATAAAACCGCGCTCGAACTTTGCACGGGCCGAGCAAAGCGCGACAAAGAGAAGCTTGCCATTCAAGGTTGTATCGTTCGCTCATCGTTCGTCCATTTCTTGTGCATTCAGAAGCGGTATGACGAAGCGCGTCCGATTTTAAGCGAGTGCGAAGAATACGCTCGTAAGCATCGTGATGCAGAGGAGTCTGAGTTGCTTCAAGGGGCTTTGGCGGCTCGAATTCATTTCTCTCTGGAAACGAAGGATGAGGATGAAGCCGTCGCCCGTATCACGGAATTGGAATCGGTAGCGACCACGATGAGGTTGGCGAACCGCATTGGCGGTGACATCATCAATATCGCGAACGAAGCCTCCCATCGGAAAATGCACCGGGCAGCCCTATGCGCGGCGGAAGCAGCTATTCGGCTCGGACACCGTTGCGATGATGGCAAATCGCCGAGCTTCCTGGCGGCGGCGCTCTACACGGAAGCTGTAGTCCTTCTGAAATCTGGCGATGACGAGAAGGCGCTAGCAAAGGCCGAAGCGGTACTCGGCATTTGCAACCTCCCGGAAGACGTGGGCGTTAAGCAGGCAGCGCATCACCTCATCGCGGAAGTGCGACGAACGGCTGGTGATTCTCAAGCCGCTGTTGACATCGCACGTCAGGCAATGGCGATGGCAACCGGAAGACTGGAGCAAATCGCCTTTGCCAAGTCGGCGTTAGCTCGCACCCTGAACGACAACGGACAAACTGAGGAAGCACTGAAGGAAGCAAAGGAAGCGTGGATGCTCGTTGAACAGGCCGACCTTCCGCCGAAGGTAGCAATCGATTTCCTCTCGCTGATTACGGACTACGGTTCTCAGCTTGGCGCAAGTGCGGAAGTTGAATCTGCGCTGGCAAAGATTGCGGCGTTGCCGGACGACGATGAAGAACTGAAAGCGGAAAAAGTACGTTTCACCGCCCGCGCGGTCCTAAAGTCCAAATTACGCGAAAGAATTCTGGAGATTGGTAATCCTGCGCAGCCAGGGAATGGCGCGAACGCTGACAAACACCAATCGCTTCAAGAGGCAAACGCCGCCGTGATGCAGGTGCTAACTCACTTTTGGGACGAAGTGCCTGCAGAGTGCATCGGCGGTGTCTACGATTTTTGGGGCCGAGGAAACTTTGTCCGTTTGTTAGACAACACGCGGCGCTTTCCGAACAGCTTCAATGTCACTGTTGAGGTGCGAAGCCTCGATGATGTGAAGCGTGCAGTTCGGCTGTGGGGTCTGTACGCCGACTTCTTGCTGCTCGTGTGGAAAGGAAAGTCGCAAAACGGAATGGCAATGATTCCTTTCCCAGAGGACTTCGATTCCCCTGGCGGATGGGGTTACATAATCGCCGCAGGGACTGCCCTAAAACTAAAAGGGTCTTCGAAGATTTGGCATCCTGCGATGGCACAAATTTCGACCATCCCCGACGAGGTGGCGGTGTTCCTCGCCACCGAAGCAAGTTCTTTCATCAAGGCCGGACGATTGATTGTCGTACCCGCTCCTGCGGTGGGATGCATCAATCCGGGCCACGGTCCCTTTGAACAATTGCTTGCAGAAGCTGCTAATGCGGTGCCAAGCGTCCGATGGAAAGGGTTCAAGGGAGTTCCGATCGGTTTCATCCCTCATTCACCAAACGCACCGTTGAACCTCCTGGTTGAACTTGCCGAAACCGAGGCAGACCGTCTTCGCAAGCTGAGACTTCTACTCATCCGGCGCACCAAGCAACTGACGCCGGATATGGCGGCAACTGTCGAAGCGAAGACCCTCGCGATGGAAATTGACGATGCGTTGCGCGATCTTACCGACAAGACCGAGGACTTCGCCCGCAGGAAGGGATTAGAGAAAGCGAAGGAGCCGCTA
The DNA here is from genome assembly GCA_964430385.1 of uncultured Planctomycetaceae bacterium. GTDB lineage: Bacteria > Planctomycetota > Planctomycetia > Planctomycetales > Planctomycetaceae > CAYSHJ01. The sequence continues at coordinate 1,636 of CAYSHJ010000355.1, read as the reverse complement.
AATGGCGCGACCGCCCGCTTCAAATCGAGCGGGCAGTCGTTGTCTGCCCAATCCCACGACTCTCCTTACGCACCGTTGTTCATTCTTCAAAGCCTCGGCTATGGGTGGAGGGTGGACAGCCCATCAATCGCAAAACCACCTGAGCGTTTCGAGGTGCAAGCCGATGATCGTATCGGGCCGTGGTTGTCTCCACCGACACCGGGATGGTTGATTCCAACTGTCGTTGTTGACCCCAACGACAAGGAAACGTGAAGACTCTGCGTTCCTGTTCGATACGCGGGCTGTGACGATCAACGGGCTGGCCGCCGAAGTGGACGCTCCACGCACGAAAGAGGGCCTCGAAATAATTGGCCATCGCATGCAATGCCACTACTGGTGTCGGTCACGGTGACTTCGATGCGCTGCTCGGCTTGCTCTGCCGTGACGCGATTGTTTCGCACCCGCGTGCCTTCCAGGCACATGCTGAGTGGAGTCGCGTCCCGTCGTGGCTCGGCCACGAACACACCGGGCCGCGTCCTGAGTGGAACTTTCGAGTCGCCTGCGCTGGCACTCGTGATCGCCGATCGTCTCGTCGGCGAGTCGCTGACGCTCGGCGTCGCTCACGCCGTCGGGCGTGAGTCGTGCGGGCACCACGTCGCATCGGTCGCAGTCATGTCCAACCGCATGACGGAAATGCAGGGCGACAAGGTGGCGATGTGGGCGAAGCAGCTCGCGAGCGGCAAAGTGACGCTGATGTTCGACTGCGAACCGAGCGGTATCGACGGAGCGAAAGAAGCTTTGTGGTTCTTCGCTCAGCGAATGCTCGATGTCCGCCTCGTCTGGACGCCGTGGATGTACGGCGGAAAGTTCGCGGGGAAGCAACCATAGAATCTGACCGGGGACGAATGGGCACAATTCATTCGCCCGGTAGTTTTGCGATAAGTACTGCACAGCGAACTAGACGGCTGTTTTTGATAAACTCCACGTTGGATCGTGCTTTCTGCGTCGTAGGAAAATCTCGCCAATCCAAGGACAAAAAGATGGCTCACAAAAAGCAGGACACCATAGACCAGAACCGAGCGATCCGGTTCCGGCAATTCCTAATTGCCAATTACGTTGAGGAACTCTTGGGTGATTTGAGCGATCAAGAACGGGAGTATATGGATGGTGGCAGCACGATGTATGGCATTGGCGATTGGCGGAAAGAAGCGGCTCAAGGCTTGTCGGACGTTTACGGAATCGACGACGCAAAAAGGTTTCTAAACGCCATCTATCTCGCGTGCTGCGATTACATGAACGGGGGCGATTGCGTGGAGGGCACAGCTTTCATTCTTAGGGGATTGGGATGTCCGAGTCCCACTGATTTGGTCTTGTTGCGTGAGGAATTCATATTCGGCAATTTGTGACGATAGAAGCTTATTGTGTGCTGCCCGTCGTGGCTCTGCCACGAACACACCGGGCCGCGCGGTGAGTGGAGCTTCCGAGTTGATCGCTGGCACTCGTGATCGCCGATCGTCTCGTCGGCGAGTCGATGACGCTCGGCGTCGCTCACGCCGTCGGGCGTGAGTCGTGCGGGCACCACGTCGCATGCCGCGTAGGCGGCCGCGACAGGACGGAATGCAGCCGCGTCGGTCACGAAGGTGCCAGCGTGTCGAAA
>CAYSHJ010000354.1:0-4934 GCA_964430385.1 uncultured Planctomycetaceae bacterium | reverse complement strand
CAACCTGACCGGCTTCTCTCCGCTGTGGTATCCGTCCAAACTGGAATTGGCCGTCGAGAACGTTGCCTTTTCGCGTCTGCGGTATCAAGCGTTCAACGAGCTCGTGCAGCGCGAAGTGCGAAATCGGCCGGCGCTCGTGTTGATCGAGGCTGATCCGTCGGACCGGCACATCGACTACGTCGTCAACGAACCGAGTCTGTCGGCAGACGTGTTGCGAGGTCGCTTCCCCGTCGCCGACTGGCCGCTCGAAAGGATTTCTGCCGAATTCCCGGATCGAGCCTTGTACCTGTTCCGAGCGAAGACGGGGGAATTGCGGTTGCTCACTCGACGGGAATTGCAAAATGCAAAATGAAAATTGCAAATTGCGAATCGCGATCGTGGGTGGCGGCATCTCAGGGCTGTCGGCGGCGTTTCGGTTGAGTGAACTCGCGCGCGAAGTGGGTCGCGCAGTCGAAGTCACTCTGTTCGAGGCCGCGTCGCGGTTGGGGGGCCTGCTGCACACGGAACGGATCGGCGAGTATCTCGTCGAGAACTCGGCCGACATGTGGATCACGAATAAGCCGGAAGCTGTGCGGCTGTGCGAGCGGCTCGGCCTGGCGGAGCGGCTGATCCCGACGGACGCGACGTTTCGCAAATCGCTGGTCTGGTCGCGCGGGCGGCCGATCCCCGTGCCGGAGGGTTTTCATTTGATGGTGCCGGAACTGGCCTGGCCGTTGTTGCGGTCTCCAATTCTCAGCCTGCGCGGCAAGCTGCGCTTGCTCGCCGAGCCGTTGATTCCGCCGCGTCGCGACACGGCCGATGAGAGTTTGGCCGATTTCGTTCGTCGCCGATTCGGTCGTGAGGCGTTTGAACGACTGGTACAACCGCTCGTCGGCGGAATCTACACGGCGGACCCGGAACGCCTGAGCCTGAAAGCCACGCTGCCGAGATTTGTCGAAATGGAAAGACAACACGGCAGCTTGATCCGAGCGGTGTTGCGCCAGCGACGCGGTCGTTCCCCGGACCAGGAGACGTCGTCAACTTCGAGTGGAACGAGTGGTGCTCGTTACGGCTTGTTCGTCAGCTTGCCGAATGGCATTGAGGAGTTAGTCACGGTGCTGATCCGACGCGTCGAACAACAAGCGACGGTTCGTTGCGGAGAAGCCGTTCAAAAAGTGCGACGTCGCGCGGGTGGCGGGTTTGAAGTTGACATCGATCATGGCTCCCTCACCCTAGCCCTCTCCCGGGGGGAAAGGGGACCGCTGCGAGAGTGTTTCGACGCGGTGATTCTCGCGGTGCCGGCGTTCGCCGCGGCGAAGGTTGTGGACAATGAGAGTAAGTGTTCCGAATTGTCGCGCGATTTGCGGCGCATCGAGTATGCCTCGACCGTCGTCGTCGCGAGCGGGCACAAACTGACGGACATCGCCCATCCGCTGGATGCCTTTGGTTTGGTGGTGCCACACATCGAACGGCGACAAGTCTTGGCGGTCTCGTTCACTAGCCGCAAGTTCCCCAATCGAGCCCCTGCCGGCCACGTGCTGCTGCGGACTTTTGTCGGAGGGGCATTGCAGCCGGAACTGTTCGATCTCGACGACGACGCGCTGCGGCAATTGGTTGGTCGCGAGTTGAGCGAACTCTTGGGCGTGCGCGGCGAACCGGACTTCGCCATCGTGCTCCGGCACGCGCGGTCGATGCCGCAGTATCACGTCGGTCACGAGGAACTCATCTCGCGTATCGAGTTGACTGTTGCGAAAAGTCCCGGCCTCGGGCTGGCGGGTAATTACTTGCACGGTGTCGGCATTCCCGACAGCATCGCCAGCGGCGAGTCCGCCGCCGAGAAGGCATTTCGCGAAGGAATGCCCTGAAGCGAGTGACCCGTTTGAATCCGAATCAACGCAACTCTTGCGTCATCGCGTACAGGATGACGTTGACCGCCAGTTTCACGGCGTCTTCGGAGACGTAGCCCTCGCAGGCGACCGCGGTTTGCCGCTCCAACGCGCAACTTAGGTCGTACTTGCTGTAGATCACGGCGAAGCGGCCGTCGACTTCAATCCCTTCGAAGAACGGTTCGCCCAGGTTGATGGAGTTGGCGATCACGCCCTTGCCGTTGGTCGGGTCGGCGCCGCGACGGCGGACTTGTCGCAGGTCGTGGCCAATCTTGGTGGAAAACAACTCGTGCGTGACCGGAATGCGCGTGAGTGGTTTGTCCGGATAGAGTTGCCCGATCAGCTCGCGAAGGCTTTTGTCGAACGGAGCTGCGCTGCAACAGGCGTCGACGAATAGCACACCACCGTTGTCGAGATATTGCCTCAGCCGCTCACGTTCGGAGCGAGTCATCTCGAATTTGTGACGCCCGTGCATGTAGGCGATCGGGTAGTTGAACAAGTTGGGATCGGCCGGCGACAAGTCTCGCGGCACCGTCGAGGCCGCCACTCCAGCATTGAGATTCAACGATTGCAGCATGTTTCGCAGAGCGAACGGAGCCGTGTCCCAGCCACCGGTGTGTCGCAACTGCACGATTTGCAGCAGCCCGGCTTCGATGCGGTCTCGTTTCGCCGCTTGCTCGGCGATCTCCGCCTGCTTGAGTTTGTCGGGTGGCTCGCGGCCGGTCGCATACGCGATGACGTTCACGCCGATGTGAGTCGCTTTCGTAATCATGCCCTTGAGTTCCTGCCGGCGATTCGGCGGCTCGGCCTCGGGCACGCACCATTTATTCCACAAGCAGGAAATATCGTCGGGCGAGTACACGATCGCCGTACGGCAGCCGAAGTCGACGCCCCACAGATTCACGTCGGCCCCTTCCAGCAGATGCTCACTGCGGAAGATCGGATGCTCGGAAGTCAACCTTTTCAGTTCGGCTTCGCCATTCGGGTACATGCGTTGGATGAGTTCGCGGAAGCCGTCGTCGAAGCCGGTTCCGTCGCAGTTGGCGACGGCGAAGATGAAGCCGCCACTGTTGACGTACTCACGCAGCAGTTCGACCTCTTTGTCCACGAGTTCCGGCTTGTCGCGGCCGGACAGGAACAGAACCGGGGCTTGAAGCAGGTCCGCGACACCGCCACCTTTCACGGCTTTGTCCATTTCCACGACTTGCCACGTGACCAGCTTGGGCCACTTCGGCATGCCGCTGATCAGGTCGGTGAGGTTGTGGACGTCACGGCGGTGACGATTCCAATTTTCTACCGGCTGCCCCCGGGGACCGTACTGCAATTTGTTGATCAGCACCGGTGCCATGCCCTTGGACAGAAACAGCAAGGCGAAACTGGTGCCGATGACGGCATCGCCGCCGCCGCCCTGATCGGAGAAATTTCCGTTGCCGTTTTGCCCATTGATCAGGAACCGAGCCCCTTCGCGAAACCAATCGTGATTGCCGAAGAACCGTCGGCCGCTCAGACGCCCAGCACGCTCCAGGCCGTAGAGGTAGTACAACACTCCGCCGATCCCGACGTTCGGACCGACATTGTGTCCCACGGCAAACCGTGTTTCAAGCCATTTCAGCCCGCGTTCCAAGGCTTCGTTACGCGGCTCGTCGCGGCAGCAATCGGGAGTTCCATCGGCCTTCACGTCGCGATCATCCGGCAGCAGCGAATCGGCGATTACCAGCGTCGCGATTCCCGCCACCGACATGCTGCCGCTGGAGCCACCGCCCGCGCCGTAGCTCCAACCACCGTCGGCTTCCTGAGTTTTTGTCCAATGTTCTCTGGTCAATTCCCAGCTCTTGCGAGAGGTCGGAATGCCGGCAAACGCCGCTTCACGCAAACCCAGCACGGCGTATTGCGTGTTGCTGTGATCTCCAGAGTTCGCTTCCGCCTCCACCGAGTAGTGCCACCAACCCCGTTGGGCAGTCCTCTTATCCTGTCCGTGCTCAAGCATTTTGACCAACGTGGCCATGCGTGCGCGATCGCGGTTGGCGTCCTTCGCGGCGGCCAAGACCATTAGTTGCAGCCCCACTTCGTAGGTCTTCGTCGGAGGCGGCTGCCTTCGCAGTAAGTCGAGTGCCCTTTGGATTGGCGGGTCTTGCGGCGTCATGCCGATGTTCAGCAATGCCAGCGTCGCCAGACTGGTTCCTCCCGTGGGATACCCCATTTTGGAGAACATATTGGGGAACGAGCCATCAGGTGCCTGCTGCGCGAGCAAGAATCTCTTCGCGTTTTCGATCGCCTTGAGCACGGCTTCCGGCTTGAGGTCGTCAGCCGCGCGGCCGCGCTCCGCCAACGTCCCACTCAATCCGCACACGACGACCAACCCAAGCACTCGACGAAACGATCGGCTCATGGCAGCGCTCCAAACGCGGGCTTCGCCCGCAACCTAGCCATCACGCTCCACGTGATGCGCTGAAGGTCAATTCGACGTCTGATTGTTGTCCGGCTCGTCACGCGGAGCGTGACGGCTACGTATTTCTCGATCATGCTTCATCCTTTGCCATCGAGCCTTTTACAATCCGCCGCCCGTGACGACTACCTCAACCGCCCCGACGCCCTGAAAGCGAGCTGTCCCTTGGCCGAGAAACGTGACTTCGACGAGTTCCTCGACAAATTCCGCCGCCGCCGCGAGGTGATGGTCACTGAACTACACAAGGTCATTATCGGCCAAGACGTGGTCATCGAACAAATCTTGGCGGCGATCTTTACCGGCGGACACTGCCTGCTCGTGGGCGTGCCGGGACTGGCGAAGACTCTTCTGGTCAGCACGATCGCCAACATCCTCGACGTGCAATTCAAGCGGATTCAATTCACGCCCGACCTGATGCCCAGCGACATCACCGGCACCAATGTGCTCGACGAGTCCGAATCGGGTCGCCGCGAGTTTCGCTTCGTCAACGGGCCGGTGTTCACGAACATCCTGCTGGCCGACGAAATCAACCGCACGCCGCCGAAGACTCAAGCCGCGTTGCTGCAAGCCATGCAGGAACGCGAAGTCACCGCCGGCCAAACGACGTACAAGCTGCCCGAACC
>CAYSHJ010000353.1:0-7943 GCA_964430385.1 uncultured Planctomycetaceae bacterium | reverse complement strand
AGATAGGTCGCCTTGGCGTTGGCGATTTCTTCCTGCGGATTGACTGACGCCGCGACGGACCATTCCATGTTCGATTGGCCCGACGCGATCCAGACTTCGCCGATCAGGATATTGGCCAACGTAATCTCGTTCTTTCCTTTGACCTTTAGTTCGTGCGGCCCACCGGCGGACATCTCGGCCAGCTTGACCATCCACTTGCCGTCGTCGTCGGCCTTCGCCATCGCGCTGTTGTCACCAATGGAGACCGTCACCTCTTCGCCCGGATCGGCCCAGCCCCAAATCGGCAGCCGAGCCTTCTGTTGCAAGACCATGTTCTTGCCGATGACGTTCGGCAGCTTCACGTCGGCTCGCGCCGAGCCGCCGACCATGACAATGCTGAATCCCAAACAGACCACGCGCAGCCATGAACTGAATTGACTCACGATGTTTCCTCCCGGGAGATGACTCTTCGCCGCCGGCACCGGCGGCCAATTGAGCGGATATTGGTAAGTGGGGCGAGGCGGCGCGTCAACTCGCGCGGAGGGTCTGGAAGCATCGGCTTGAGCCGGCTGAACCGGAAATGCCTGCTCTTCAATTCCGAATCGGGCCACGAGGCCGCAGGCCCTGACCGATCGGCAGCAGCGGTTGCGGCAAAACCCCCAAGAAATTCTTGAGAGCGGGTTCCAAGAGCGGCACTGCTTCGATTTTGGTCTCTGGTTGACTGAGTTTGCCGCGAACTTTAATGCCGACCCAGCCTTTGGTCGCTTCGCCCAAGATCTCGTGAACAATCGGGATCGGAATTTGGTTGCGAGGTAGCATCGAATAGAAGTTCAAATTGACGCTGCTGTCGAAGCCGACGGAACCGCGGCCGCGAAAGCTGATCGAATCACCTTCCAGGAAAAGGCGGTCGAAGTTGAACCGAGCGTCTTTGATATTGAAGTCGAACTGCGCATAGCTGAACGTGCTCTCTTCGGGCTCGGCGAGGCTGAGGCTGCGATACATCTGCAACACGACAGGCAGATTGAGCAGCGCCGCGGGGCTGATCTGGATCTGCCCACTGCCGGTGACGTCTTGCGGTGACGAGCCTTTGCCGCGCAGGTTGATCCAACCGTTGGTAATCCCGCGCAAGTTACGTTGCTTCGGTGCGTGCAAGGCGGCGAAGCGTTCCAGTCGAGCGTTCTGCAAGTTGATCAGCACTTGGTACTCGGGCTGTTCCATGAGCGTCGCCGCACCATCGAGCAAAACCACGCCGTCGAACAATTTGGCGGTCAGCCGTTCGCTGGGCTTGAGCGACTCCGGTGGCCGAGTTCGCTGCGTGTCGCCCGCTCCAAACATCAGCACGCCATCCTTCACGCGGAACGGGCCGCGAAGGTCGTTGAGCACATAATCGAGAATGCGCGCCGATTTCAGGTCCACGAGTCCGCGGATGCTGGCTTGTTCGCCATCCCACGTGCCGTTGGCTCGGACGCGACCATGCAGGTCTTTGAAATCCAATCCCGTGTGAATTGTGCCGTTGGAGAAGAACGTGTCTAAGTCCCACGCGGCGGTGATCGGATCATTGGGGTCCGGCGTCCCGCGAAGTTCCATCACTCCGTCCATCCGTAGCGTTTGATTCGGATCGAAATTGCCAAAGACTTGTCGCAGCCCGGGCAAAGCCGCCAGCGACTTGAGAAACTCGTCGTTCGGCGTGAGATTCTCGATCGTGAACTTCTCGAAGCGAGCTCGCCAATCACCGTTCGTTTCGATCTTTTGATAGCCCGAAACAGCAGTCGTCATCTCACCGTGCCGTCCCTCCAATGACTGCACCGAGAGTTTCTGTAAACCGTCCTTGTCCAGGCCGTAGGCAAAGCTGGCTTGCACGTCGTCAAGGCGATACGGCAGCGTCTTGAGCGTCAAGCTCCCATTCGACAGGGCGACGCGCGGCATGCGAATGTCCGCCGGCCGATCCGTCAGCCAGTGGATGTCGGTGACGACGTCGACCACGCCGGTCGGCGAGAACTCGCGCCACACCCGCTTCAAACTCGCGGGCACCGCACGGAACAGCGACTCGTCGAGCGGAGCTTCTTGAGTGACGACTTTCATCTTCAGCTCACCCACGTTTTTCAGCTTGGCATACGAGCCATCGGCCGTGAGTACCGCCGTGCCGTGCCGGCCAGTCAGCTCGTGAAATTCCCAGTAACCGCCGGTCGCCGACAAGCGGCCGGTCAAGTTGTCAACGTGATACGGAAACGCTTCGTAGACCATTGAACCATCGCGCAGCACGGCCGTGATGCGCGGCACGATCGGTTCCCTGGGAGCTTTCGTCAGCCGCACCTTTCCGTCCATCACGCCGGTCAACCGCATCTTGCGAATCGCCGCTTGCAACTCCGGTTTGCAGGCTTGCAGGAACACGTCATCCAACGGCAAATCGTTGCATTCCACGTTGAGCACCATCGTGGAATTTGGTCCCGGCTGCGAGACTTCCCCTTTGAGCGTGATTGGCCGACCGCTCGCCGTGCCTTGCATGTCGATGATCAGATCGCGGCCTTGCTGCTCGATGGTGCCATTCGCATTTTCGATCGGATACGGAAACGAGTCGTGAGCGAGCGAGCAATCCTTGGCCGTGACGATCAAGCCCTCCGGCCGCCAGCGGCCTTCCTGGTCATGTACGACGAAGCAGTGCAGATCGAGATCGCCCGTCGGACGATGAGCGTCGTAAATGCGGCCGAAACCGATCGACAACCGGCTACGCAAGCGCGCATCGCAGAGCATGTTCGAGATCTTCACTTCAAACTTGCCGGGGTATCCGGTGTCGCGGCCTGTCAGCGCTCCGTCGATCAGCACCTTCGTCGTGCCGTTGTGAGCAGTCAGCTTGACCACCTTGAAGCTCTCGTTGTCGACGTACAACTCGCCGCGCAGGTTCTGCAACGGGAACGGCAGAATCGGATTCGTGACCTCGCCGTCCTTCACGCCCATCCAGACATGAAAGACGGGCGTCTGACCCGCCTCTGGCCGTGAGACGCAAAAGCCGACGTTGGCGGTCGCTCGCAGTCCCAAGATCGAATCCACCGAGCCGATCCGGCCGGAAGCATTCGGATGATTCACCGTAGCGGGCAACGACACGGAAAACGGCAATCCGCTTTGCGGATCGGCGGGCCGAGACAACAGCTCCGCCAACTTCGCTTCCCAGTCTTCCAATTTGGCTCGAATGTCCGGAGCGAAGCTCGCCGCCAGCCCGAGCAACTCCTGACCGGCGGTGATCTCCGTGAATTGGCCGTCGATCTGTCCGGTTTGCTGATCGAGATGCCAACAACCGGAAAGCTCAATCTTGCCCGTGTGCTCGCATCGCGACCTGGCCTCGATCCGAAACTGTCGCTTGCCTGAAGGCGCGAGGCGGATATCGACATGTTCGAGCGTCAAGGCTCCGGACGGGATGCCCAATGTCTGCTCGACACGCACGGTGACCGTGCCGTCTTCGATCGCGATTTCTGGCAAACTGCCTTTTTCTTGTTCTGGCAGCGGCAACAGCGATTGCCAGTTCCAATTCCCGGCGCGATCGCGCACGAGCTCCAGCTTCGGCGAGCGAATGACGACCTTGCGAACGTCCAATTGCTGCCGCTCGATCAAGGCGTCTCGATCAATATGCACGACCGTCTGCGGCAGTTGAACAATCGGCACACTTTGCCCATTTGGTTTCAGCTCAAAGCCCGTGATGACAACATCGCGACCGAAGTCATACTTCACGTCATCGACCTGCACGCGCGCGTCGGGAAACAATTCACGCAGCTTGTCGACGACCTGCTGTTTCAAGACGTCGTCACGCTGCACCCACGCGCGCAACACGTACTCCCGCACGATGCCGCCAATTGCCAGCACCAGCAACACCAGCCACACGAATGTCTTGACGAGCGTCTTCATTCAGAGGTCAGAGGTCAGAGGTCAGAGGTCAGGGGTCAGGGGTCAGGGGTCAGGGGTCGGTGTGACCTTCCGCTCGCCCATCGGAAATTGGCAATTGGCAATCCGAAATCCCTTCAGCCCCACCGCGGCCAGCACACACAAGGCGTATTCGGCCGGCAGGCGATACCGCAGAGAACCCACAAACACCGCGTGAATCGCGGCGAAGTACAGAATCGGTCCGGCCGTCAACAGCCAGGCCCACGGCTGATGTCGAACTCGCCAACCTCCGACGCAGGCCAGCGCGACGACCGGCACAAAGAAGCCCGCGACCAACAATCCCGGCCCGAGTCCACCAAACTGCGGAGCATTCGGCCACGGCTGCCAGTAGCGCCCGAGTTTGATTCGCGCCAGTTCGACCGCGCGGAGCGGATTCTGCTTTGCAAACTGCCACGCGGCTGACCTGTAATGTTGGTCGACGTCGTACTCCAATCGCGAGGCCATCAAGTTGTCGCGGTCGAAGAACCGCATGTCGCTCTCGCCCGTCGCGGTCGGACTCAGCCCGTCGTACAAGCTCGGCCCCGACCACAACGTCGTGAAGACCCAATGCCCACAGATCGAGTGATTGCGATACGCCCAAGGCAACATCGCCCCGAATAATCCCAACAACATCACCGCCGCTTCGAGCAGCACGCGCCGTCGATCCTTCGCGAGCCACACGGCCAGCACCGCCAACACCGGTCCCGCCAACAACCAACTTGGCCGCACATACGTCGCCACCGCGATGCCAACTCCCGTCGCGAAGGCCCACAGACAGGAGACAGGAGACAGACGACAGCAAGCAGAAACCTGTCCCCTGTCTCCTGTCCCCTGTCTCCTGTCCCCTGCCACCAACCAGTTCGCGGACAGCCACAAGCTCAACGTCAACGTCGCGGCGAACAACGTTTCGCTGAGCAACAACACGCTGAACCCCACCATCGCCGGCGCGATCGCCGTCAACGCACACGCCAGCAGCGCGGTCAGCTCGTCGCACAAGCGTCGTCCCAGCAGGTACACGAACCAGCACGCTAACATGCCGACGACGGCCACCAGGCATCTCGCCGCGAATGAGCTTTCGCCAAACAGCAACATCGACAGCGCCAACAGCGCCGGAAAGCCGGGCATCCGATGAATCCGTCGCGGCGGGTCGTACAACGAAAACTCGTCGCCCGCCGCAACTTGCCGCGCCAGATCCCAATAGCCTTGCGCGTCTCCCGCGATCAGACACAGTTGATCGCCGACATGCTGCTGGACGACGACGGCCGCCGTCAGCCGCGACGCGAACGCCACCAGCAAAATCAAAATCAGCCACGTCCGACCTCGGCCCATGAGCGCCTCGCCCCCAGCCCCCAGAAAAGCGGCGAATGCTAGGACTGCCCCGGAAACGGGACAAGGCGGGTTCTGCCGCACAATCGCCATTGACTCGCTTGCGACAACGCGAGTACAAGCCACACCCTCTTCACCCTCTTGAAGGGCCGTTCGCGATTCCGTGAGCAGCCTGACCCACCTGCGTTCTCACCTCTTGGGCGTGTCCACGCCAAACACTTCACCGCGAAGTCCTTTCGCCTGCCTTGTCCTTTGGGGACCGACGATCATGCGCGCACATCTCGGCTTTGCTGGCGTCTTTGGCTTGAGCTTGAGCGGCCTGACGCTCATCGGCTGCGGCGGTTCCTCCAAGTCCGAGACCGCCGACAAGAGTTCATCTTCCGCGAATTCACCGGCGTCGTCGGACGTCAAATCGCTGATCGACAAAGCCAAGTCTCAGCTTCAACAGAAGCAATGGCAGCCGGCTCTCGTGTCGTTGACGGAGGCGATCAAACTCGACCCGAACTGCGCCGACGCCTTTTTCCTGCGCGGCAGTCTGTTGGCCGACGTCGGCCAGATCGCGGCCGCCCTCAGCGACTTCCAACGCTCGATCGAGTTGTCTCCGAAGGACGCCAAGCTGCGGCACACGCGCGGCTTTCTGTTGATGACTCAAAAGCAAATTGCCGCGGCGATCGCAGACTTTACCGCGGCGATCGAGATCGATCCGAAGTACCTGCAAGCCTACAACAATCGTGGCCTGGCGAGACTGACTCAAGGCGACCGCGACAAAGCTCTTGCCGACTTCGATCAGGCGTTAGAGATCGATCCGAAGTACGTCGAGGCGCTGATCAACCGAGGCTTCGCCGCCTATCAATCCGGCCAGCACAAGCGCGCCATCACCGACTACGATCAGGCACTCAAGCTTAATCCCAACAATATCAACGCGCTGAACAATCGGGGCTTGGCGTACTTTGGACTGAAGGACTTCGAGCAAGCCGTTGCCGACTTCTCGCAGGCGATCGCCCGCGATCGCTACAACGCCAAGTTCTATCTCGAACGCCGCGAGTGCTACAGGAAACTGGGCCGGACTGACGAGGCTCAGGACGATGCCGCGAAGGTCGCGTGGCTCGGCAAGCTGAACGAACTGAACCGTACCGTCGCGCAAGAGCCGAAGCAGCCCAACAATTACGTCGAGCTCGCGGAACATCTCCTCTCTGGTGGCGAGCAGCGCATCGGTCTTGCCAACTATGAGACGGCCATCCAAGTCAGGCCGGATTACGGCAAATCGTACTCCAGCCGCGCGGCCTTCTGGCTGTCGCAGCGAGAGTACGACAAAGCCATCGCCGACTGCGAACGGGCCTTGCAAGTCGAGCCGCACTTCGAGGCTTACTCGATCCGTGGCGACGCGTTCTTCTACAAGGGAAACTTCGATCGCGCGATTGCTGATTACCTAAAGGCGAAACGGCTCGACACACAAGTCGCTCAAGCTTATCTGCTGCGTTCCAAAGCCCGCGCCGCCGCTGGCCATCAAGAGGCCACTGTCAAAGACCTCAAGCAGGCTTATGCCATCGACCCCAGCCTGCGCCCGGCGGATTAACGCCAGACGCTTGACTACTTCGGAGCCGCCGGGCTTCTGCGAATTTGGGTTCTCCGACAGTCGTGTTGATTCTTGTGTCGAATCAGCCGCTAGGCGCTAGCCCACGGTTTGATTTCGCTGAACCGTGGGCTAGCGCCCGGCGGCTGATGTCTGCGTTCCAACACGAATGGCGGAGAGCCCGATGTTGCTTACCGGATCTCGAAACTCGACGCCCACACCGGCAACGGAGTCGGCACCGAACCGCAGAAGTACATCGCTCGCGGCACGGAAAGTTCCAGGAGTTTGCGAAACTGGATTTCGGGATCGTGCGCATGTGCCGTTCCCAACAGCAAGTCCATCAGCGTGGTCGGAAATTCGTACTGTACGACACGGACTTGGCTCAGCCCCAACTTGGCCTTGAGCGCTTCGAGAGCGACTTCTTCGTCGCCGATTTCATCAATGAGGCCGTTGGTCTTGGCTTCTTCGGCCGTGAAGATTTGACCTGTTGCCAGTTCCTTGACCTTCTCCTCATCCAACGCCGGTCGGTTGTCGGCCACAATCTTCACGAAGCGTTGAAACGAGTCTTGCAGAATGCGACTCCAGAGTTCTCTCTCCGGGTCCGTCAGCGGACGCAAGGGGTCGAGCGAATCTTTGAACTTGCCGGTCTTCAGTGCGTCGGTTTTGACGCCCACTTTTTCCGCAAGCTGGCTGGCATCGTAACGCGGAATGATCACGCCGATTGAACCGGTCCAGGTCGTTGGTTCGGCGAAGATCTTGCCTTCCTTGCCCGCTCCCATCGCGACGTAGACACCTCCCGACGCAGCCATGCGTTTCATGGCGACGAAGATCGGCTTTTTGGTCTTTTCGCGAAGATCGACCAGCTTGTGGTAGATCTGATGGCTGTCGGCGACCAAGCCCCCGGGACTGTCGATGACCAGCAGCACACCTTTGACCGCCTTGTCCTCTTTCACCTGTTTGATCGCATCCAAAACGTGTTTGGTGAACGGCGGCATGATCGTGCCGCTGATCTCGATCACGGCGATCTTGTCGTCGGCCATTTTGTCGCCGGAGTGATATCGTTCCGTCGGCGACGAGTCGTGCGCGAAGTACGCCTGATACTGCGAGTGCAGCCGCATGCAGTAAAGCAGCGAGAGCGCCAACGCCACCATCA
>CAYSHJ010000352.1:0-8556 GCA_964430385.1 uncultured Planctomycetaceae bacterium | reverse complement strand
TCACGCCTGACCAAGCCCTTTTCCAGCATGACAGAGAGCATCTTCCCCGTGGTGGAGTAGATGGTCCCCTTGTCCGCATTGAGCCGAGCATGAATCTCTCGCACCGGGCTTGGCCCCAGCTTCCAGAGAATCCTCAGAATCTGCAACTCCACTTCCGTGGGTTGAGTTGGTCCCGATTTCCGCATCGTGAGTCTCCGAATCAATCGCCGCCACCCGGCTTCCGCACGGACGCGACACCATGTTGACGAAAGTCTTCGCTAATCAATATAGCGAAGACTTTCGCCACGACAATGCCAATGAGCGAAAATCTTCGCCAACGGCAGTCGCCCTAACCGCGAGGCCCCGGGAAAGGCGATTCCGTTGCGAAGGGCAGCCGTGGGTTCGGCGAGTCAAGCGGCCCGCCGTCGAACATCGCACGCTCGCACGGCAAAGACCACCATGAGGGCGAGCAGCCACAGTGTTGCCGACCAACCAATCCACTGCGTGCTAGCGCCGTTGAAGGTGACACGTCCGCCAGCGTTGGCGTAAGCGGACCCAGCCAGCCATCCGAGCAAAGCGGCAACGAGAAATCCCCAAGCCTCGACACGGTTCCATGACTTCACAACTCGCGTCAGAAGAACCGCAGCTAGGATGCACGAGCTAATGCAAACGGCCAAGATCGTGAAAGCGATGTGGTCGTATGCGAGCTTGGAAACATGCAGGCCGTTCGATCTCCGGTTCACGGCATTGTTCGCCCTGGTTGAGCTTCTGGTTGATTAGGACTGTCAGTTTTCAGCATGCTTAGAATCTCATCGTCGGACATTGTCGAATAGTCTTTAGCAGCCAGATCATTCGTCTCGACATCGGATAGAAAGTCAATGCTTGTGGCGATCGCATTGATCCATCCGGCGCATTCCCTGTTCGAATCGCCAAACATCATTGAGCCAGATTTGCCGAATTCTGTCTCGTGCCACATGAGCCACGAGCGAATCTGTCTCTCAGACATATTGGCACTGGGATCTGCCGAAATCAGGATTGCATGAAGCGTCTCTGATGATCGCACCGCGAATCGGTCCATTGCTTTGTCGAAGCCGATTGACCCGCGATTTACAATTGCCCAATCGTGGATTCTACGTTCGCTGAGCGTTAACTCCGATGAAGAATCGTCTGAGGCAACCGCAGCAATCTTCGCCAGCAGGCCGGGAATGGTCGTGTTTACGAGCTCTGGCGGTGGAGTCGAAATCATGGAATCCAGGCCCGGAGAAGAAAGAGGGATCTGGATGAATCGTCCGCGGTCTTCGAAAACAAGCCAAATGCTCGATGGTGATGATCGAACGATTCTGGACTGGTCGGCCATCGTCGATGGAATCTCAAAGGAGAGACCTCCAAATGCGCAACGAACTCTACTTTCGACAGGCTTCTCTGTCTCGAACTGGTACTCGCGAAGTGCCATGTATTGCGGTACGCATTCCCGACGAAAATGTGGGCCGAAGAAACCCCAGACAATCAACGCGCATACGGCCATCAGTGCGATCGAAAAAAACAGTTTCTTTGAGACGTTCAATTGATTCATTGCTACATCCATTAATCTGAGGGATCCGGTTTACCGTTGCCTTCGCCGAAACGACGATGGTTCCTGTCCTCATCGCCCCCGGCCTACACCCGCCATCTCCGGACGGAGATGCGGGCCGCGGACTTGGATGTGCGACAGGCGGTTGTCGAAGAACCCGAACGACAAGCCCTCCTTGAGGTAGTCCCAGCGGCCGTTAGGAAGTTCCGCGGTCATCCCGTGGCGGAGTTCGGGTTCGCCGTACGCCTTGCTGACTTCGTCCGGCGTGGCACTCATGCGGATTCCCTTGTCCGTCCGTCCGGCAAATCTTCGCGCACGATCACCGAGCTGGCCGGCACCGTAACAGTCAATGGATTCGACGCCGGCATCCGTGTCCACGATGATCCGAAAACCGCGCGAGTCGTAGATCAATTCCTCGCCGGACTTTTTGCGTTTCGGATTTTCTTTTCCATTGATAGTGACGCGCGTCTCGAACGGTTTGATGCCGTCCGGCTGGCCGAGCAACTTGACGACGTCGGCGGTCTTCATGCCCCATTTCACGGGGCCCAGTCCCGCAGAACTGACCTCCAGTTCGTCGGCCTCCGGACGAGCCGCGGCCTTGACTTGCGTCACTTGATAACCCTCGGGGGCCACGATTCGGACGAGGGCTTCGTCGATCGGCTGGTCGAAGACGAAGTCCGTGACGATGCCCGTCGCGTTCGCGTTGCCGGCACTCGACCATTCGATGCGAACCGGCAGTTTCGCTGTCGCATCGACGGTAACCTTCAGCGTCCTCTCATCGCGATCGACGACGCGGTAGTCAATCACATCCCGGCCGTCCAACTGCCGCCGGCCGACCGTTTCCACGGACTTTCCGGGCGCGTCGCGCAGAATCGAAATCGATTCGGAGCCCTGCTCGCGGTCCGCAGCACCGTAGAGCGAGTAAATTTCTGCCGTCTTCGCTTTGGTGTCGAGTTCCATGACCTGCTTATTCCGCAGATCTGTCACGATCACGCGGCCATCGGGAAGTTCTTCGCGGTATCGATCCGGCTCGATGATGAACACGCGGCCGGGCGGTTGATTCGCCGGACCCGTCGATCGAAACACGAAACGGATCGTGCGCACTTTCGCCAGTTGTTCCTGGACCTGGGCAAAGGCCAACCGACTGCCCGAGCTCACCAAGAGCCCAACGGCCAGGCACGTGACGGCCACTGCGACGCCGCTCCACGAGGCGACGAGCGCGATCCGTTTCCTGGATGCCGATGCGCGACGACTGACCAGGGACGCCGGTTCACGCTCGGCACTGCCCACAGGAGAATCCGTCGCGAGCTGGCCCGC
Source organism: uncultured Planctomycetaceae bacterium (assembly GCA_964430385.1). Classification (GTDB taxonomy): domain Bacteria; phylum Planctomycetota; class Planctomycetia; order Planctomycetales; family Planctomycetaceae; genus CAYSHJ01. The sequence continues at coordinate 5,690 of CAYSHJ010000352.1, read as the reverse complement.
TCGTTCGATCACGCGGCGGATCGTCGCCTCGTCCGCTTGGCGCTGCGAAGCGGCTTCCACGGCCGCGAGCAGCGTTTCGCCAAGTTCGTCGTCGGGAGTGTTGTTGCCGTTCTTGGAATCGAAAGAATTCATGGTCGTTCTCCTTGAGTGGTTTCCGAAAGTTCGGCAGCCAGTTTCGCACGAGCAACGCACAGCGATTTGGCGACCGCCCCGCGCGCGATCCCGAGCAACTCGGCAATCTCGCCCTGATCGAGCCGTTCGTAGTAGTGCAGGCAAAAGACCTCGGCTTCGCGCGGCGGCAAGTCGAGCAGAGCCAGCCGCAGCCGCTCTTCCAATTCGCCAGCGATCGCGGCGTCGGAGGGTTCGGCTTGCGATGGGTCGCACAAGACCTCCGGCAGAGTTTCGTTCCGCTTGCTGCGCCGCAATTGATCCAGTGCGCGGCACACGGCCATCCGCCGGAGCAACCCGCCCCAACGGTGGTTCGCCTGCGCGGTCCAACGCTGGAACGCCTCGACGAACACGTCTTGGGCAACATCCTCCGCATCCGCGGAATTCCCCAACACGCGCAGCGCCGCATTCACGACCCCCGCCGCGTTCTGTCGTACCATCTCGTCCCAATCCAACGCCACTCGCCGTGTCTCCAACCGAAGTTCGCAACGTAGCCCGCTATCTACTATCGAGTTTCCGAGGCAACACATTACCTCGGATTCCTAAAGAACATCGTCAATGGACCGCGACGATCGCTCCTTCGTTTCCAAACAATCAAACCCACGGATTCCCTGAAGCGCAGGAAATCAGTGTGTCTGATGACGGGCTTGCTCGCGATTACTTGCTTTTCCCTTGCCACTTGCGAAAGGCTTCGGTGGGCGTGAGGCGCTTGTCGGCATCCGCGTCTGGACGCAGTTGCTTTCGAAAAACCTCTTCCGGCTGCTCGGAGTATCCAGCGGGGATTTCTTGACGTCCAACTTGATGGATCAGATAACGCGTTAGCGGTTGAGCCGCCGGTCAGCCCCGGCAGTTATTTCTCCAAGAGGGCCACGACCTCTTTTTCGATGTCGATTGCGTGTGCGTCAGCCATGGTTGCGATTGTCCCATCCTGGGCAATGACGATGACCAACGGAATCACGCTGACGCCGATGGAGTTAAGTTCTTCGATGTCCACCGCGCGATTCAGCGTGTTGTTCCACTTCTTCTTCTCAACGACGTCGACAGCCTTCGAAAGGTCTGAATCGACCGTGACGGTCATCAATTCGACCTTTCCCTTCCAGCGGGGATTGTCCGCCAAGAGCGTTTGCATTTTGGTCACGGGCGGATAGCAGGTCGGGCACCAAGACGCCCAAAAGTCGAGGACCACGACTTTGTCGCGATAATCCGTGAGTTGGCTTGGTCGCGTACCATCCAGCGACGTCAGTGTGAGTTTGGGCATCGGCTTTCCGATGAAGGTCTTGTAGGTCGCCGCCGATACGCCCGCAATTTCGAGCGGTGCGCGAATCAGACGGACCTTGATCGCGGTGCCATCCTTCGACGGCACGACGGTAAGGACGAGTTCCGTTCCGACTGGTCCGCGAATGAGGCTTGCCGCCTCGCCGACGGTTTTCCCGTCGAGCAAGGTTTCTTTTCCGTTGACCTCGATCGAAACCAGTTGAGCCCCCTCGGGGATTAGGCCCGACTGGTCTGCGGGTGACTTGGGAACAACCTTTCCAACATAGAGATGGCCATCTTTCGCATTGAGCGCAAGGCCGACGCCGGAGAGGACCGGATAGCTTTTCGACTCGAGGTCTTGCGCATCCGATTGGCGCACGATTGACCCAGACAGCCAAGATGCCGCAAGAACGGCGAGAAGAATGTGCTTCAGCATGGACTTCCCAGCGAACGCTGAACCCGACTTGTGTTGCATGAGTGTCCGGTGTGATTATTTGGCTTCGAGCGGTGCTTTAATAGCGGCTTGTTCCTCTTCCAACTCTTCAGCGGTCATTTTCCGTGAGGAAATCTTCTGGTCACGAATGCGAAATGAACATGCTTCGTTCTTACCCGTCGCTATCGTGAGATCAATCCACCGTATGTCAAAGCGATAGCCTCGATAGCCAGTCCAGTCGGCGCGAAACGAGAACTCAGCGCCATCGGGCGGTAGCTTGCGAGACTCGGCGATCTCCTGAAATGCGTTGTAGATCTTGTCAGTAACGTCCGGTGTATGCTCCGGAATCCATCCACGAATCGCCGCGATGACTTCGTCCTCCGTGAGCGGCAATTGGCTCTTCCCGATGGGATGCGTTCGAGTTTTTTGGTTGAACTTCGCAACGGCCTCATTGAGTGTGGTTGCTGTGGCATCATCCGGACCCGCGAAAGCCACCACGGCAATTACAGCCACGAGTGCAACGATCGAAGTTCCGGCGATTGTTCTCATGGGAGTCTCCTGAAAAACATGTGAACTTAAAGGGCGACAACGTCGCACGCTGGCGTCATCTCACTTTCGCAGTTTCTTGGGAACGAAGTCGAGCAAGTAAAGTTTGTTGTCGATCGTTCCCGGAAGAGACACAGCTTCTCCACCAGAGTCCGCGAATCCGGAGACGCCGAGTGAAAACGTGGAAGTCGCGACGAAGTCCCGGGGGATGGAAAAATGGAAGGTGTTCGAGCGGTTCTTCGTGAAGGACGGCGTATCACTTGTCGCGTAGGTCTTTTTAGAATCGCGGACGACCAAATGCGCGACGACGTACCGCGGATCTGGCGTCGCAAAGACGACGGTGAAAGCGAGAAGTCCGTTCGCGTCTTCGGTGACGCTGACGGTGAATTCCTTGGGATTGGCTTTGACGTAGTCCGCCGTGATGTCGCGATCAACCGACACCGCGAACGCCCAGTTAGTGATGGCGAAGAGGAGTGCAACTGCGCAGAGAGTTGTGGTCTTCATGGAATTGGTCCTTGAGTAAATTGATGGCCGGAAGTGGCGGAAAGCTAAGACTTATCAGTTTCTATTGAGTCATCGTTTCAGCAAGCGGTTTCTTAGCGCTGACCTGCCGCGAGTAAACAGTTGGGATCGACTTCAATTCCCTTTAGCCTTGAGGGCTGCCTCATCCCTGGCCTTTTCCATTCGTCTCCTGTCTTCCCTGGCCGCCTCATTCGCCACCTCTTCAACGCCGCCTTTCGGTGCTACGCGGGTTTCCACGGCGAAACCCTTTGGTGCCTCAAAAACGAAGAGGGATTTGTCCATAGGTTCGTCGAAACGGAACTCCGTCCACTTCTCCTTGACCTCCGGCAGAGTAAGCGCCGGCAGATTCCCTTTCGACTCTGGTTGCACGCGCTCGAATTCCAACGGCAGTTTGGTCGCGGGGTCTATCCAAACGTTGTATCGAACGCCATTCTCCTCAACGACGATCCCCGGAGCCTTCTTGCCATTGAATTCTCGATCCAGCGGTTGTCCCTTCACGGCGATAGAGTTTGGATTGGCCAACTTCGCCAGAATGCTGAAGCCATCGGGAACTGGAAGGTTCTCGGTGATTCGCACCTTTGATTCAACGGGATTGACCTCCATGAACTTCTTCGCCTGAATATCGAACACCACGTAGATTCCATTTGCCTGCTCGCATCGGCACAGGTTGTCGCCCAGCAGTTTGACCTTCCAAGTCATGGCCGGTTGTTCGCCTTCGGTTCGGGTGATCGAGTAGCTGGCCGTCTTGACTTTCTTAATCGCATTCTGCACTTGGGCCAGCACGGTGTTTCCGCTCGACAGGCCAATAACGATGGCCAAGCCAATACAGGCCGCGCAAGCACCCAACACCCCCATTCGTTTCAGCATTGTCGCTCTCCTTTGAGAACTTGGTTTTGTTGCCGCAACGTCTCCGACAGCGCTTGGCATGTCTTGACGCACACAGTTCATCGACTGAATCACGCTGTCCCGAGATTCACTGAGCGACTCTCGTAACACAGCTTCTATGTCCACTCGCGAAAACGACGGAGTGTCGCGCACGAAGAGTGCCTTCAAATCTCCACCGTCACCGCCTTCTGGCCGACCGTTCTCATCTATTGCAGATTGCATTTGTCATCTCCGTAGTAAGGCTGTGTAGAACATGGCTGACTAATCGCTTACGCCCAGCAACTTGCGCAGGCAATCAATGGCATGCGCCACCTGCGATTTGACGGTGCTGGCCGGACGATCGAGAACCTCGGCGATTTCTCGGAACGTCAAGTCGTCATCAAATCGCAGCGTGAGCAGCGATCTTTGATCCGTCGTCATCCGATCCAGGGCGATAGCGAGCTGCTCCCGTGACTCATTCAATTGCATCCGTTCCAGTGGTGACGAATCGCTTGTGGTTCTCGCAATAGCAGCGGATTCCGCGTTTGCGAGGACTTCAACACTTCGCCGTCTCACTCGTGTCACCGCTTCATTCACGGTACATCGAGTCAGCCACGCACCGACTCGCTGAAACTCTTCCCGTCGGTCAACCGACTGCAGGAATCGGACAAGTACGGTATGTCTAACGTCTTCGGCCTCATGCCGACATCCCGTGATCCGGTAGGCAATCCTCGCCAGTCGCAATTCGTGACGCTGGATAATCGCCACAATTGCAGACCGCTCCCCGCGCCGAATGTCCTGCAACAGTTGCTCGTCGGTTGGCACGTCCGAAGCCAAGATCACGTCCTGTGAACCGTTACGTTCCATCCAAATGCTCGGAGATTGAAGTTTGATTGTCAGATGCCATTGCCATACCCATATGACGCGCGAGTGGCCATTTTGGACGAAGGAATCCCGCGTTTTCCCCGAAAATCATTTCGTCCGGTCGAACTAAGGGGACAAGTCCGACAAGTCCACAGATGCGTAGCAGGACCATGTGAGGCGACCGTTGTCGCGCCACTGCACGAGCACATAGTCGAACGGCTCAAAGTCTTCGATTCCCTCAGGTTTGAAGTCGCCCGCACGCCACTCAATCAATTTGGTCGGCTTGGGCAACTGGATCAACTTCGTCTCGCCAATCTTGATCGACACCTCGCCATCCTTGCCGGTTAGACGAATCGGATTTCGGCCGTCGATCGAGTCCGTTACTTCGCCTCCCTTCCGCAACTGAAGCTTCTTGATCGTGTCGAAAACGGATTGGCCGACGGGTGCCTGCGCGAAGATCCCCACCAAAACTAACCTTTCAACCTTCCAATCACGGATCGAATAGGTGATGGCCATTCCAGGTTCCAACCAGTCGGACTTGAGCCTGGGGATCGGGCGTTCTCCCTGCTTGGGTTGCAAGAGCGTCGTTCCGGCCGGAACAACCAAGCGGTCGCCGGATCTCAAGTGAATGGTGTCGCCCTCGATGCGTTCGATAATCCCACCACCGCTGACCAGGCCATTCGAAACGGAGGTCCGTGTTTGGAAGGTGTTCGACACTTTATTCAAGGTGGATTTGTCGATCTTCGTGCTGTCGCCAGTGGGGCCGTTTGGGTCGGAAGCCGCGGGCTGCTTGCCGAGTTTGGATTCCGCGTTTTGCTCACGCTCAGTCGGAGTGGCCACACCCTCGTGATCGACGTCGGTTCGAGACTTCAAAATGTCCGACAGCTTGGGCCATTCGGCCCAGCCCTGTGAACGTGGTGTTTTGTTACGTTTGGCGACAGAGGATTCTCGCGGTTGCGACATGCTTTCCGTTCCCCGAGTAGTGGCGTTGGGGCTTTGGCTTCTTGGAACCGCGCGGATGGGATTGGTATTTCTTCAA
>CAYSHJ010000351.1:0-3282 GCA_964430385.1 uncultured Planctomycetaceae bacterium | reverse complement strand
AGTTCACAACTCCGGAGAAATCTGGTCGTCGGTTTTGTGGGACATGAACTGGCTGCTCATCAATGGCATCAACACGCCGGATTGCCAAGGGAACATCACGCCGGGTTATGGATTCGATCCGGACCTCTACAACGGCACCGGCGGCAACAACATCGCGCTGCAACTGGTTATGGACGGACTCAAGCTGCAACCCGCGAATCCGACCTTCCTAGACGCTCGCGACGCCATCTTGCAAGCCGACGTTGTCAACAACGGCGGCGCGAACCAACGAGCGATCTATACCGCGTTCGCGCGTCGCGGCTTCGGTTTTAGCGCCGACGCGGGGCCGGATGCGGATTCACAAGTCGTGATTGCCGCGTTCGACCTGCCGCCGGAACTGGGATCGATCGGCTTTGACATGTTGACCTACGGCGTGACAGACCGAGTCAATCTGATGGTCTGCGACCCCGATCGAGCAGCCACCACGGCCTTTATCACCGTGACTGTGACCACGAGCACTGGAGATAGCGAGGACGTTGTTCTGGCCCGCCAAGCCGACCAGACGTTCGCGGGCGGTCTCTTCCTGCAAAGCGGCACTTCGGTGATCAACAACGGGTTCCTGGATATTCCCAACGAGTCCGATTTGCTGAGTGTGACCTATATCGACTTGAACGACGGAACCGGAACGTCCGTGACTCTGCAAGCCTTCGCCGTCGTGAGTGCGGCGCAAGGCGACACGCTCATCGGAGATGCTGGCAATGACTCGCTGATTGGCGGCGCCGGCGACGACATCATCAGCGGCGGTGGTGACAACGACACGGCCTTGGGTGGAGACGGCGACGACTTGATCCTGGGTGGCTCAGGCATGGATCGACTGGATGGTCAGGCGGGCAACGACACGCTGCGTGGTCAAGGTGGCAAAGACACCGTGATTGGCGGCGAAGGTGACGACGTCTTCGAGTGGGATGCCACGTCCGATGGAGACGACTCGGTCAGCAGCACGTCTGGTTCGGACCAGATGCTGGTCACGACCGGCGGTGCGGCTGACATCGTGTCGGTCGGAAAAACGGGCTCATCGATGACGGTGACGTCCGGCGCCAATGTCTTGGTCATCAACCCGACGATCCGGATTGTGTCGATCGACCTGGGTGCTGGAAACGATACGCTCACGATCGGCAGCCTGCTGGGAGTGACTCCGACGGTACTGACAATCGACGGCAACTTGGGAAATGACATCCTCGACGCGAGCGCCGGAGTTCTTGGTAGTGTCCGCTTGCGTCTGAACGGCGGCGAGGGGAATGACTCGATCACTGGTAGCGTGAACAACGACACGCTCGACGGTGGCGCGGGCCTCGACTCGCTGCTCGGCGGAGCCGGGAATGACACACTGTTGGGTGGAGCGGGTGCCGACACGTTGAATGGGAACAAAGGAAACGATTCGTTGCAAGGCGACGATGGCAACGATGCCTTGATCGGCGGCGACGGCAACGATCTGATCCGCGGCGGCTTGGGCAATGACAACGTGAACGGCAACAGCGGAGCCGATACCATCGAAGGGAACGAGGGCAAGGACACGCTGCAAGGGAGTGCCGGAAACGATTCGCTCGCTGGCGGTGTCGGTCGCGACTACCTCACGGGTGGCGACGGGGATGATTCGCTCGATGGCGGGCGGAACGACGACACGATCTTCGGTGATGCCGGAGCGGACACGATTCGAGGCGATCACGGCAACGACTCGATTGATGGCGGCATCGGTGCGGACACGATCAACGGCGGAGACGGCAACGACACGATTCTCTCCGGCGATGACGCGGACCTCGTGGCGGGTGGCGATGGCGACGATAACATCAACGCCGGCGGCGGAAACGACATCGTCACCGGAGGGGATGGTCAGGACACACTCCTGGGTGGCGGTGGCAGCGATGTGGTCCTGGGTGATGACGGCAATGACTTCGTCAACGGCCAGGGTGACAGCGACACCGTCGCGGGTGGCATGGGCGTCGACACGATCATCGACCCGGCCAGTGAAATTGACGAGCAATTCAAGCTGTCGAGCGACTTACTGGTGAAGTTGGGCGTGATGTAACCGGCGACTCTGGTGCCCGAAAGCGAGCGAGTTCGGAGCCTGAAGGTGAGCCGCAAGGCGCTAGCCGCGGGTTGTTTTCATGCACCCGCGGCTAGCGCCTCGCGGCTCACATATGCGTTTTCAACACGAATGGCAGAGAGCCCGTAATTCGCCGCGTCGGCCAGTTCCGTTCGTGTACCACGCGGATGTCATACATCTCCCATGCCTTGGCCGCGTCGGCGTACTCGGGTGAACGAAGCGGTTGCACGCGACGCAACAGTCTTGCCAACGATATGCATGGCAACGGCGCAGTGAGGTTTTGCAGGGTTTTGCCGAAGAGTTGTCGAACAAGATAAGACCGGATTTTCGAGGTCGTAACACCTCGACCTGACTTGACGACATTCCCTCCCGTGCAAAAGGAAGCTGGGCCGTGCTTTTTACCTCATGGATTGATGGTGTCGGTCGGTCGTGGCATCGGGGTTCTCGCCGCAAAGACGCTCGGCGCGAATGTGCCGGACTTTCCAGCGAGCGACTCGAAGTACGCTCACTGCTGTCGGTTTCCGCGTTGTTTGTCGCCGGGGAGTTGAATATCGCGCTGGATTCGACGGACAGTGTCGCGGTCAGCGAGAACCCGACCGCTCCCGGAACCGTGCTGGTTCTGGCGAATGGGTTGCCGGTGTCGTCTGTCTCGGGCATTTCGGCGAGTCAGGTGACGAAGATCATCATCGAAGGTGGCGATGACGCCAACAGGATCGATCTGACCGGCGTGACCGCATCCGCCTTTCTTAACCCCAGCCTGAGCATCGAGGTTCACGCTGGAAACGGCGACGACACGTTGCTCGGCAGCCTGGATCTGGCCGACAGTCTGGATGGCGGCCACGGCGACGATTCGATCAACGGCAACGGCGGCAACGACACGTTGCTCGGTAACGATGGTGACGATTCGATCTCTGGTAGCGCCGGCACCGACAGTATCGATGCCGGAGACGGACAAGACACGGTTAATGGCAACGGCGGTAACGACACGATCTTGGCCGGTGACGGCGAAGACCTGATCGACGGCTCGACGGGAAACGACAGCATCAGCGGTGATGACGGCGTTGACACGCTGCGCGGCGGCGACGGCAACGACACGCTCAATGGCATGGCCGGCACGGACTCGATTGACGGCCAACTTGGCAATGACTCGATCTACGGCGGCAACGGCGACGACACGCTCATCGGCGGCGATGGCAACG
>CAYSHJ010000350.1:0-6745 GCA_964430385.1 uncultured Planctomycetaceae bacterium | reverse complement strand
CCTCCGGGATGCAAAATGCCTTGTCAACCGCGTTCCGGTGGTGCGCCTTCGGCGAACCACCGGCTAATTGCTACGACCGCTCCGCGGTCAAAAACGGCGAGCGAACGCGGTTTTCGAGAATCCTTAACGGCGTTGCCCGGAGGGGCTGAGGAATCTTGGTCATCCGGCGTCCTCCACCAGCCGTTCGGCCTCGGCCACGCGAATCTCGCCCGACAGCAGTTTCGGAAGTGCAAGATACCGGCGGCTAGCGCCGTGCCGCTCATTCGCCATGAACACAGCCTGTCTTTACTTCGAAGGAGTTGCGTCTCATAGCCCAAGGCGTCGGAGATGTATTTCAAAAAGATCAGCCCCAGCACGACGTGCTTGTACTCGGCGGCATCCATGTTGTTGCGGAGCTTGTCGGCCGTCAGCCAGAGCTTGGCCTCAAAGCCGAGATTCGCAGCAGTGTCCGCCGAAGTTTTCGCCTTCGCTTTTGCCATCCGCCACGTCTTCCGAGGAATTGATTTCGATGAGGTCAGCGAGTCTATATCGAAACACCAAACAGTTCACCGAAGCACCAACCGCAGAACTTCGGCGGTCAGGCCCTCGATCACGACTTCGTAGCCTACGATCTCGCGGTGCTGGACGCGAAGCGTGTGACGGCGGGGACGAGTCCGCGAGACGCTGATCAATTCGTCGAGTCCGAATACACTCTACACGCCATCTGTCGGCCGGCCCATCAACGTGGGTGCCTCTGCACGGCTGGCTAGTTTTTCAAATGTAGAGTGGGTCGAGTCAGCGCGGTTAGATTCAAATTGCGAATCTTAGAGGACGATGACCATGATGCGACGACCATCGACAGAGACAAATCTGAAGGCCCTCGTGCGGCAGCGGCTGCAAGCTGTGGCACGAGCATTGAAGGCGGCTCAAGCCAAAACGCTCTCGCCCAAGACACTGCACGCTCTGCGAGTCGGTTGCCGCCGCACCGAGGCCGCGCTGGAGTCATGTCGCGATGTGCTGCCAGCCAAGCCGCTGGCTTGGTTCCGCAAACATCTGCGACGCTTGCGTCAGTCGTGCAATCGGTTGCGTGATGACGATGTCCTGTTGAAGTGGCTCAAGACGCAGAAGGCACATCCCGCGATGCGAGAATTGCTCGAAGTAGTTCGCCGACAGCGGCAAGCCAATCAACCGCAGATCGCGGAACTTGCGCAGGCCCTGACACACGGCGGTCGTTTCGTGCAGCATGCAACTCGACTGTATTCATCGGCCAAGAATGGCCGTGATTCCGGTTCGTGGCGTCGTGCGGTGGCACGGCGGTTGTTCGAGGAGTTGCATCATTTCGTTCTCGCCTTTCTGAATGATTCCGCAAACGCGGCGGAACTGCATCGCCTGCGAATCGCGGTCAAGCGATTACGTTACACCATCGAGTTCGCCACGGACATTTGGCCCGAGACCAAGCACACTGACCTCATGAACCTTTTGATCGACATGCAAGACCGCTTGGGCCGATGTCACGATGCCGTCGTGCGGCGACAGCGGCTGGCCAAATTGTCCGCCGGAAACTCGAGCCTGACCAACGGGGAATTTCCCACGACCTCGGATCAAGAGTTGCGACAATTCCAGGAAGCCTGGAAGAAGTGGTGGCCAGCACGTCCCGTGGAACGCATCATAGCCCGGTCGACGGCTGAGGTTGTCCAGCTTCTCCGCACGTGAGATGGATGTGATTTCGACTTACGTTTCGGTTCCCCTCAGACATTGGGAAGGTGGTCAGAATTAAACTACCAAACTAACCCGAAGCGTAAGCGAGGACGGCCCTCGCTAACGCTTCGGGTTACCTGTCGCTGGCGGGAGAGATCAATTCCGGTCGGTTATCTTGGTTTCCACGTAATCCGTCAGCAGCTTCGGTGGCCAGGCGACTCGAACGGCGTTGAGCACGGCGACCAGATCAATGACCTCTTGCAAGATCGCGCCGCCGACCGGCGGAACATATCCAAGTGCGGCGAAGATCATTCCCAGCAAGCTGGCGGCGATTCCACCCAGGGCACTTTGCAACGCGATGGTCCGCATTCGCCGGCTGATGTGCAAGAACTCGTCGATCTTGCCGAGCGAGTTCTCCAGGATGACGGCTCCGGCCGCTTCGCTGGTGATGTCGCTGGCCGAACCAAACGCCAAGCCGACTGTCGCCGCAGCGAGGGCCGGAGCGTCGTTGATCCCGTCGCCGACAAACAACGTCGGAGCGAGTGCCACCTCGCGGCGCACCAGGTTGAGTTTGTCTTCGGGACTTTGTTGCGCATGAATCTCTTTGACACCAACTCGTTCAGCGAGGTAGCGCACTTCCGATTCGCGATCGCCTGACACGATTAAGACGCGCCGCACTTGATGGCGCGGCGACAAGTGTCCAATAAACGACTTGCCGTCAGTACGCGGCTCATCGCGAAAGCGATACGTGGCCGCGTATTTGTCATCCACCAGAACGACGCACTCCAAACCGCTGGCGATGGGCGGCAGCAGCGCGACCATATCGGAATGGCTTTCGGCCAAACGATTGCGACTGGTGACCTGCACGACACGGCCGTTGACAAGTCCGGTCAATCCTTGCCCCGGAGGTTCGCTGATCTGTGACGCTTCGGACAGCGGCACGCCAGCGTCTGACGCTCGGCGTTGAACGGCCGTTGCCAAAGGGTGCTTGGAATACCGCTCGACACTCGCCACGAGCGACAGAACCTCTGTTGCCGTGAAGCCGGGAGCGGTGAGTTCTTCCGTCAGACGCGGTTGCCCATAGGTCAGCGTGCCGGTCTTATCGAAGATGATTGTCTGGCAAAGCTCCGCCTGTTCGAGGACTGCCGGGTTCTTGATAATGATGCCTCGGCGCGCGGACAACGAAATCGCGCCGATGATCGCCACGGGAATCGCAATCAGCAGCGGGCAGGGAGTCGCCGTGATGATGACCGCCAGAAAGCGATGCCAGCTTCCCGTCATCAGCCAGGCCATGACACCAATCGCCAGTGCCAGCGGCGTGTACCATGCGCCGAGCTGATCGGCCAATCGCCGCATGCGCGGCCGCGTCTGCTGTGAGACTTCCATCACTCGCATGATCTGGGCATATCGCGAATCGACCGGCCGTCGCGTCGCGCGAATCGTGATCGCGGACTCGCCGTTCAACGCTCCAGAGATCACGTCGGCACCCGGCGTCTTCGACATTTGATACGGCTCACCGGTGAGGAATGACTCGTCCATCACCCCGTGCCCTTCCAGCACCACGCCGTCCGCCGGGCAGATCTCATGCGGAAAGAGAACCAGCACATCGTTGATGACAATGTCATCCAACCCAACATCACTAACTTGTCCGTCAACTCGCCGATGAGCTTTCGACGGCATTCTCCGCGCGAGTGCTCGCAAAACCGATGACGCACTCCGCACCGCATAGCTCTCAATCGTCTCACCACCAGAGACCATGAGAACCACGATCGTTCCGGCAAGGTATTCTTCCAGAAGCACCGAAGTGACGATCGAGACTCCGGCGATCAGGTCCGAACCGAACTCAAATCGGATCAACCGCTGCAGCAGTTTCCACAAGACCGGCAACCCACCCAGCCCGAGCGCGATATGCAGAGAGATGTTGTCCCATGCCTCACCGCCACCGAATCGCAATCCCAAATGGACCACAATCGCCGCGAGACACAGCACGGCGATAGCCGGGTCCACGTATCGCGTCAGCGACATCGTTGGCTCGCGGCCGACGGCCTCTGGATTGCTTGAACAACTGGTGGAGTGAGCCACTAGAATGCCAATCTCGCAAGAGTCTGCGGGCGTGAATGTCCTCACACCACCGCTCGAATTCAAGCAATGCTTGTGCCAGCATCCCGCAACAGACCAGCGGCGATAAACACATCTGATCGGTCGATGGAATTCTGGGAACGTAAATTGCGAGAACGATAACTTTTGGAGGTGCTTGAACGTTGGGGCTGCTTGTGGACAAGATGTGAGCGGGAACGCTCAGCGAGCGAGCGGCTTTGGTACGGTGCAGCAATGTCGCGGGGCAGTTCGTGATCGAGAGGGAGGTGCCGCGACTTCCCATGCTCGTGAAGGCGGCAAAACAGGGGTCACATCCTGGTACCCGCTTGAGAAACGAAAGGCCTGGTGATGAGTATTGCCCCGAGTTCCCCTGTTTCCGAGCCTAAAACCGATCGTCGTGACGCCGTCGCTGGTTGCGGCGTAGCGGCTTCTTCGCGGTCAATGTGCTCAGACGATCTCGTCATGCCACCAAGCGCCCTGCGGTCGGCGCAACAGGTTTGGCCCTGGGACCGATGGTTGGTGCATGCGGTTCTCAGGAAAACCGGAAACCCGCCGATCGCGATCGCGCTGTGGAACGGCGAGCAGATTCGCACGACCGCGCAGTCGCCGCAGGCCGTCGTCACGCTGCCGGATCGAGCGACCTTGTGGCGGCTGTGTTGGTCGCCGAGCGTGACCTTCGGTGACGAATACTCCGCCGGACGAATCCGAGTGGACGGTGACCTCGTTGAATTCTGTCGGACGGTTGAACAGGCAATGGCCGCACTCCCGACGAGGCCGGTCGCGCGACGATCGCGATCGAACTCCCTCGCGCGGTCGCGAGACAACGTCTACCACCACTACGATCTCGGAAACGATTTCTATCGGCTGTGGTTGGATCAAGAGTTGGCCTACACGTGCGCGTACTTTCGGACCCCCGAGACGTCGTTGGAACAAGCTCAGCGCGACAAGTTTGACCATGTCTGCCGCAAGCTGCGGTTGCAGCCTGGTCAAGCGGTCGTCGAGGCCGGCTGTGGCTGGGGCGGGCTGGCGTTGCACATGGCTCGGAACTACGGGGTGCAGGTGAAGGCTTACAACATCTCGCGCGAGCAGATTGCGTTCGCTCGACAGCGAGCAGTGGCAGAAGAGTTGGATCGCCAAGTCGAATTCATCGAAGCGGACTGGCGTACGATCGCCGGACAATTTGAGGCATTTGTCTCCGTCGGAATGTTGGAGCACGTGGGACCGGAGAACTACCGCGAACTGGGGCAGGTTATCCAGCACAGCTTGAAGAGCAATGGATTGGCTCTGATCCACACGATCGGCCGGAATTCGAGTCAGCCCGTGGATGCTTGGACGGAGCGACGGATTTTCCCCGGTTCGTTCGTGCCCACACTCGCAGAAATGATGGAGATCTTCGAAGCCGGTTCGTTCTCGGTGCTGGACGTGGAGAACTTGCGACTGCACTACGCGCGCACGGTGGAGCACTGGCTGAACCGGTTCGACCGTCGGGTCGCGACGATCCGCGACATGTTCGGCGAGCGGTTCGTGCATATGTGGCGACTGTACTTGGCGGCCTCCATCGCCACGTTTGAAGCGGGCAACATGCAGCTCTTTCAAGTGGTATTCGCACATTCGCGCAACAACCAGATTCCTCGGACGCGCGAGCACCTTTACCTGCGCGAGTCCCCGTGTTAGCCGGGCAATGAACCGCCTGAAGGCGGGACTCCCACAGTGGTCAAGATCATGCAACACGTGGATGTGCTGATTGTCGGAGGTGGACCGGCGGGTTCGACGTGTGCCTGGAGACTGCGTGAAGCCGGGGCCAACGTCGTGCTGCTCGACAAACGCCAGTTCCCAAGAGACAAGACCTGTGCCGGATGGATCACGCCGCCAGTCGTGGACTTGTTGCGGTTGGACTTGGACGAATACCAACAACAACACGTATTGCAGCCCATCACGCGGTTCCGCACTGGAATGATCGACGGCCTTGAGATCGACACGGATTATGGCCGAGTGGTCAGCTTCGGCATTCGCCGCTGCGAGTTCGATCATTACCTGCTGCAACGAGCCAACGTACCCTGCCAGTTGGGTGAGGGCATTGAGAGTCTGAATCGCGTTGATGATGGTTGGATCATCAATGACCGCTGGCAGGCCTCGATGTTGGTGGGAGCGGGTGGGCACTTTTGTCCTGTCGCGCGGCTGTTGCGACAAGATTCGTCGCGTCGCGTGTCGGTTGTGACGGCGCAGGAAGTGGAGTTCGTGATCCCATCTCACGAGTCCGCGCGCGTGCGGATTGAGGCCGATCGACCGGAGCTGTTTTTCTGCGACGACTTGCAAGGCTACGGCTGGTGCTTTCGCAAAGGGCCGGTCTTGAACGTCGGACTGGGCCGCACGACGCCGGACGGTTTGACCGAACATGTCCGCGGCTTTTGCGAATTCCTACGCCGCCGCCAAAAAGTCACGCTCGAACTACCAACGCGATTTCACGGCCATGCGTACACTCTCTACGAGGGCGCTGTGACTCGACTGTGCGACGATCGCGTGCTGTTGATCGGCGACTCGGCCGGGCTGGCCTATCCGCAGAGCGGCGAAGGCATCCGCCCGGCAGTCGAGTCAGGCTGGATGGCGGCTCAGGTCATCAAGGATTCGGCGGGAGACTACTCTCGGCAGCGACTCGAAACCTACGCGGATCGCGTACGGGCGCGATTCGGCTCGCCGAATCGCTTGGCGGCCAACCATTGGCTCCCGGAAAGCTGGATGCATTTTGCGGCGGCTCGTTTGTTAGCGTCGCGTTGGCTGACGAAGTCCGTCGTGTTGGATCGCTGGTTCCTGCACGCGAAGATGCCTGCCCTGGCAAATTAGGCTGGCGTTACTTGGCGGGCCCGTTCGCCGCCCGCGCAGTTCGGGGCAGCTCAAAACAAAGCAAGTTGCCATCGCGATCCTTGCAGTACAGTCGGCCGGCGGAAAGTACGACGTGCGGCCAGGCATCCGT
>CAYSHJ010000349.1:0-2183 GCA_964430385.1 uncultured Planctomycetaceae bacterium | reverse complement strand
CCTGAGATGTGTTTCGTCCAAAGTTTTCCCGAAGGCCGGGCCGACCGCGTCAGGTGCGGGATCACTCCCGGCAAGGAATCTCGCCGTGTGGCATCGACGAACCGTGCGGCCTTCGCCACCGACGAGTGGAACGTGATGAGTTTTCGTAGGTCGTATTTCTGCATCGCCTTGGCCAAGCCGATCTGAGCGGCCAGCGTCCGGGCGTCGGTTGTAAACTCCTGCGCTGTGCGCGGGTCTCCTGACCCCGCACTGTGGTCCGACCGAAGGTCTCCACTTTGCGTTTGGCTGTGTTCTGCTGCATGAAGAGGAGACCTGCGGTCGGGCGTTTCGGCGGGGTCGGGAGACCCGCGCCGAGCAGGGATGCGGACCAACGTCGCTCGCTCGGCCCACGCTTTGGCTTCGCGGTCAGTGACGCCGATCACGACGACCTGACAATCGGTCAGCAACGGCGGGTCCACCCTGATCGCTTCGTGGAAAGTGAGGACGTGGACCGCCAACACGCGCGAGCGACGGAAGTTGCTCATTACACTCCGTTCCTCAATAATCCCCGACGGAGCGGTGGAGATCCGCTCGCGGAGTTTTTCTTAATGCTGTTGAGCGCTACGAATTGGATGCTGCTGGGCAATGCCCCTGCGGAGACGCGGCAGGCTTGGGAGATTGATCTTCCCACCACAACGACAACTTGGCTGTTGTGGCTGGCGTTGATCGCGGTCGGCGTCACATGGGTCGTCGGGCTGTACCTGCGCGACTCGCGCGGCCTGCATCCGTTTTGGAAGGTCTGGCTACTCGTTCTGCGAATGGCGCTTTGGGCCGGAGTGCTCGCGATCGCGGTCAACCCGCAGGAGCGCACGCAGACGACCTCGTTCCGTCCGTCACGGGTCGCCGTCGTCATCGACACGTCGCTGTCGATGCAGTTGCCGGAGAAGTCTCCCGACGAAGTGAGTGGCTCGGCAGCATCGGACGCAAACGGGGCCAACGCCAACACTTCACGATCACGAGCGGACGCTGTGCGTCAACTCTTGGAAGGCTCAACGCTCATCGCCGAGTTGCGAAGGCATCATGACGTGACGGTGTTCACGTTTGACTCGACGCTGGCCGGACCACACTGGCAATTCCGCACGAGCGACCCGCGAGCGGCCAGCAGTCGCGAGGCGAAAGACATCGCCGAGAAGTCGAGCGGCAACGAGACGAAAGACGTTGCCGGCGGCCAAATGGTCAATGCGAAAAAGCCGACCGAACTGTCTTGGGAAGAGATCCTCAAGCCGCGCGGCGTGGAAACTCGACTCGGCGAAACACTGCTCGACTTGCTGCGACAAATCAGCGGCAAGTCACTCTCCGGGGTCATCGTGATCTCCGACGGAGCGGCGAACGCGGGAGTCGACGCTTCGGCCGTTGTGTCGACGGCGGCACAAACGAAGACGCGGTTGTTGACGGTCGGAGTTGGCAGCACTCAGCCGCCGGTGAACTTGACGATCGTGAACGTGCAAGCTCCGACGGATGCACATCTTGGCGATCCGTTCGAGATCACCGCGTTCATCCAGGCGGAGGGACTCAACGGAAGGAACGCACGCGTCGAGTTACTGTCTCGGCCTGAAGGCGAAACCGCCGAGCCGAACTTGATCGAGAGTCGCGAGATCCTGCTCGGCGACGACGGCGTGCCGCAGGAGGTGAAGTTCCAGCAGAATCCAGCGACGGCTGGCTCGGTCGAATATCTCCTGCGCGCGAAGCCGGCGACGAAGACCAGCGAACTGAGCGACGCTGACAACGAACGTCGCAAGACGATCCGCGTCACAGACCGCAAGACAAAAGTGCTGCTCTTCGCCGGCGGGCCGATGCGAGATTACCTGTTCGTGCGAAACATGCTCTTCCGGCACACGGCCATTGAGTTGGACATCATCTTGCAGACGGCCGACGCCGGCACGGCGGTCAGCCAGGAATCGCAACGGCTGCTGTATGACTTCCCGAAGTCGCGGGAAGAGTTGTTTCCGTACGACGTGATCATCGCCTTCGACCCCGATTGGCGCAAGGTCACTCCCGAGCAGCAATCGACTCTGCGTGAATGGGTGTTTTCGCAGTCGGGCGGCTTGGTTTTGGTCGCGGGCGACGTCTACACATCTTCGCTGGCGAGCGGCGGCGAGGAGGTCAAGGCGTTGCAGGAACTCAGCCCGGTGACGCTCAGTTCA
>CAYSHJ010000348.1:0-1950 GCA_964430385.1 uncultured Planctomycetaceae bacterium | reverse complement strand
GTCGCCGGAGACGACGTCCGACGCATCGACTGGAAGGTCTGGTCCAAAACCGACAAGGTCTACGTCAAGCTATACGAAGAAGACACCAACCTGCGAACCACGCTGCTGGTCGACCTCAGCGAGTCCATGCGGTTCGGCTCCCGAGCGACCACGAAGTACGAATACGCCAGCACGATGGCCGCCACGCTGGCGTACCTGCTGTTGAGGCAACAAGACTCGGTCGGCCTGGTCGCGTTCGATCAAGGCATCCGCGCGCAAGTCCCTCCGCTCAGCAAACGCACGCACCTGCACGAGATCCTCGTCGCGCTGGACGCCGAGGAACCGAAGCAAAAGACTGATATGTACGAAGTCCTGCGTCGCGTGGCTGAAGAGAGCAGCCGACGCGGCATGATCGTGCTCGTGTCTGACTTGCTCGCTCCGCGCCCCGGCCTCTTCAAGGGCCTGAAGCTGCTGAGGCATCGCGGTCACGACGTGCTGATCTTCCACGTGCTCGACGACGAGGAACTCGACTTCAATTACTCCGGCACGACAAAGTTCGAAGGCCTGGAAGAACTCGGCGACGTGCTCTGCGATCCGCGTTCACTACGCGAAGGCTACCTTGAAGCCTTGAAAACGTACCTCGAAGAGCTTCGCCGATTCTGTGCCCAACAAACCATCGACTACCGCACCATCCGTACGAGCGAGCACATCGACGCTGTGTTGCTCCAGTATATGCACCATCGGTTGGGAATGCATCGCAACTAAATCAGCGGACGGGAACGAACGAGATGCCGCAAGTCGTCGTGATCGCGGGACCGAACGGAGCCGGGAAGACGACCGTCTCGCGGGCATTGCTCACCAAAGTTCTGCGCTCGCGGGCGTTCGTGAATCTCGATAACTCTCATCCCAGCGGTCACCGCTTGATTGCCGTCGGCCTACAGACGACAGTGGCGTCGGTCATCGATTCGCAAACCTGGGCAATCTTCTCAAAAGATCCCGCAACATGATTCAGCCCACCCCACAATCCGGTTCAAATTCGCCAAAGGTTTCGCCTGCCGAGGTCGAAGCGGCCTGCCAACGTGCCGTCCGTGAAACGCTCATTCGCAATGCCCGTTTGGGCTTTCCGGCCGTCAGTGGCGAGAACGGCCAAGTCGTCTATTGGCAACCGGAACGAGTCCTTGCCGAACTCGGCGATGGCTCACAAACTGGATTGGAAACGACGAATTGTCCTCCAAAAGTTCCCTGACGTGTTTTTGTTTCAGCTTACGTAGTCAGAGGTTACAAACTTGATATCGCAAATTGCGATATCAAGTTCAGGGCACGGTGGTCGCCGAAAACTGCCTTGGGCGTTTTCCGAACACGGCGTCGCAATGCTCTCCAGCGTGCTGAACTCGGAGACCGCGATTGACGTCAACATTCAGATCATCCGAGCGTTCACACGACTGCGGCGGTTGTTGGCGACGCCGGGGGAATTGGTCACGCAACTGAATCAACTCGCCGAGACCGTGCAGTTGCATGACAAGCAGATTAAGGTCATCACGGATGTCTTGCAGAAGATGATGGAACCGCCGCCCGACCCGCAACGGAAACGTCGCATCGGCTTTCAAACGCCTGAACCAAAAACTTCCTCGAAGTAACGCCAACACTCGATCAACACTCATGCCCACTTGGCTGCTGCAACATTTTCTGAATCCGACCTTCGTGATGGCGGGTACGGCGCTGGTGGCGTCGCCGATCATTATTCATTTGATCAATCGGCTGCGGTATCGGCGGGTGCGATTCGCGGCGATGGAGTTCGTGCTGGCGAGTCAGCAACGGAACCGGCGCCGCGTACTCATCGAGCAACTGATCCTGCTGTTGCTGCGAATCTTGATCGTGCTCGGCATCATGCTGCTGATCGCGCGGTTGATTCTTGATCCGAGTCAATTGTCGGTGTTTCGCGGGGCACCAGCGCATCACATGGTCTTGCTG
>CAYSHJ010000347.1:0-4448 GCA_964430385.1 uncultured Planctomycetaceae bacterium | reverse complement strand
CAAAACGAACTTGCCGGACTCACCCGCGCGAAGAACTTCGATGAACTGCAAGCGCGTGCTTACGGCGTGCTGTCCTCCGCCGCGTCGCGCGGTGCGTTCGACCTGACTGCCGAGACGGAGATGACTCGCGAGCGATACGGCAAGTCCCAGTTCGGGCAAAGCTGCCTGCTGGCTCGACGATTGGTCGAGGCTCACGTGCGTCTGGTGCAAGTGAATTGGTTTCGAGGCCCGGACGAACCGGCCGACAATCCTTGCTGGGATTCGCACACGCACGAGACCAAACGATTGAAGGAAGTGCTCGTCCCGCCCACGGACCAAGCGTTCTCCGCGCTCTTGGAAGATCTTTCCGAACGCGGTTTGCTCGACGAAACGTTGATCGTCTGCATGGCCGAGTTCGGCCGCACGCCGAAGTTCAACGGCCGCGCGGGCCGAGATCATTGGGGCCCAGTCTTCTCCGTTGCACTCGCCGGCGGCGGCATCCGCGGCGGCGTGGTCCACGGAGCGTCCGACGCTCTCGGTGCTTATCCTCGTTCAGGCATCGTGCGTCCCGAAGACCTCACCGCGACGATGTTTCATTGCCTTGGTTACTCGCCCGACACCGAGTTCCACGACAACCAAAACCGCCCGTATCCGCTCAGCCGCGGCAGCGTGATTGAGCCAATCCTGGCGTAGCTGAATTCGCCAGAATTCAGCCTGAAGCCTGACGCTTGACACGTCATCAGAATGGGACTTTGTCTGAGAACGACTCGCGCCCGCCAGTTCGGCCGACACGCTCCACATCCGCAGGTTCGTCGTATTCGCTGCTCGATGGCTGACGTCGATCGAGGTCCTTGAGCAATGCCGCTGTTTCCACGAGATCCTTGTCCAGGCAGCAGACGCTGATGATCAGCTCGGACATCGATGCGAACGACAAATCCTCGCTGAGTTCGACCCAGCGGCGACGTTCCTCGGGCGCGAGGTCGGGCAGCTTGCGAGCGAAGTAAGCGTCCCGCAGTTCGCGATCAGGGCAATTGATGCACAGGACTCGGTCGAATCGCCGAGGTCGCGCGATCAGCCGGCGTTCCAGTTTCTCCGGATAGTTCGTGGTCGCGATGTTGACGACTCGGTCCACCTGATGATTGCCATCCAGCCACTGCAACAACGCGCTCAAACCGTACCCCTGAGCCATCGAGTCAATGTCTTCAAAGATGCACAGCAACGGACGCTGCGGCTCCACCGCGCGGAACTGTTGCATGCACCCGACGAACGAACCCGGCTGCTCACAGAAACACGCGACTCCGCCAGCAGCCACCGTTCGGCAAATCACCTGATGGACCACCGAGGACTTGCCGCTCCCTTGCCGCCCGTGCAGCAAATAACCGCGACGGTGCAAAAAGCCATGTTTGTGGAATCGCTCACCCAGCGTCCAAAACTGTTCGATCTCGTGGAGCAACCGAGCTGCCAGACTGGCCGAACAATCAATCAGTTCGTCCACTTTGAGGTTGCGCGGCGTGAACCGGATTTGACCGTCCATGTCCGCTTCACAGTCGAAGGCCCCTTCCGGCAGCCGCGGCAATGTCCGCCCACAAATCTTAAACCCGCCCCCGGGAAGCAGCGACCATTGAAGTGCGTGCTCTTGTTTTTCAACCCCATTGGATCGCATTGAATTCCCTCCGCATGAAAGCTTGAAGCCTGAAACGCCAGCGAAGGAATGACCGGCGTCACCTTCGCTCGCGCTTCGGGGTTCAATTCTGTCGCCGCCAGCCGCGCTCCGCCACGATTAGTGAGCCAGTGACAACAGCCGGCGGGCGCGTTCGATTTCGCGGGCCTTGGTCGCGGCTTGCTGGTCGGTCGTGCCGGGGAGCGCGGAGGCTTTCTTCAGAGCCTCTTCGGCTTCGGCGCGGCGGATCTCTTCGGGCGGGATCGCTCGCGCGGTCAGGATCGAGACGACCGCTCCCTTCACTTGGACGAAGCCACCGTCAATGAAGAAGGATCTCTCGCCGGCGGCCGTGGTTGCCTTGAGTTCTCCGTAGCCCAAGCGGCCGACGAGCGGAGCTCGGCCGGGCAGGATTCCGATTTGTCCGTCGAACAACGGAAATCGCAACGCCGACGCCGGCTCATCGAACACCGTTCGCTCAGGAGTCACCACCACCAGTCGCAGTTGTTTGTCAGCCATGTTTCATCCTTCAGTCTTCCGTCTCAGGCACACGAATAACTTGGCCCGGACGAATGCGATTCAGAACGCTGAGCACTCGTCGAGAATGACCTTCATCGCTTGGCAATCACGAGTTCATTGGCGGCCTCCAGAACTTTCGCAGCCTGCTCGCGCGTCACAGTCGGAAATTCGTAGAGAAAATCTTCCAACGAATAATTGTCTTGAAGATAGTCAAAGAGATTCTTGACCGGCACTCGCGTCCCGGCGAAGACCGGGATGCCGCCCAGGATGTCTTTGTCTCGAACGATCAGTCTTTGTTTAGTTTTGGGTTTCGCTTTGGTTTTGGTTGGCATGGTCGCACCTCCGCGAGGGATTCTATCGCCGACGGATGGTTGGTGGCAGAGGCGGGTGGGACGTCAGTCCTCCCGGCCGGAATCGAACGTCCTGTTTCATCTCAAAGGGATAAAAATCATTCGTCCGGTCCACTCGTCCTGTGTGCTGCATTCCACGACGATCTGCAACTCGTCAATAGCCGTCCGAATGGGAAGTTTGCTGCTGATTTCAAAAACTCCGGGTGCCGGAAGTCCGGTATCGAGGCGTTCGTTGAAGAAACCAATCATTGTCGTGACGTCGTGAGTCAGCAGAAGTCGGTCTTCCTTCCAGGCCCATTCCAGCACCTCTGGGTCTTCGAGTTCGCCGAAACCGATATCTTGCAGACGAACAAACTCAAAGTTGGCACTACGCCGACTTAGCCCTCGCAGAATCTTCTTGTTGAAGTTGACATCCGCCACGAATCTCATGGCGCGTGTCCTTGCGCCTGTCTTCGAGCGAGTAATTTCGCACGAAGTCCCTCTTGGGGAAATCGCCGCTCGACTTCTTTGCGAATCTCGTCACCCAGCCGAGCACGCTCAGCCATGTACGCATTCACTTCCTCGCGGTGGTGCAGGATGTAGCCAATCACGGAATAAGCGTCAGCCAACGACAAGACGTCGTATTGATCAACGATCTCTTCCGCACTCGCGCCCGAATCGAAGGCATCCACGACTGTATCCAGCGTCAGCCGAGTGCCCGCCACTCGGATCGTGCCGTGTTGGTCCATGGACAACGGGGGAGTTTCTGCGACAAATGCAACTGTCATCGTTTGGTCTCCTTCGGCTTGATGATAACAAGCGAAGGTCACGCAAGTCGTCAGTCCTCCTGATCGGAATCGAACCGACGACCTGCCGTTGATAAGACGGCCGCTCTCACGACTGAGCTACGGGAGGTAACAGCTCGCGACGTATGTCGTCAGTCATGTTTCGGCTCCGTAACTTGAGCGGCGATTGCTGCTCTTTGTTTTCGTGTCGCGGCGGCCTTCTTGCCGGCGGCGTTCCGTCGTCGCTTGATGGCTGCCTTTCTTCCCGCATCTTTCATGCGCTTCGACCAAGTGACAATCTTAGGTCGGTCGCGCATCAGGATGATGGTTTCTGTCGAAATCAGGTCAAGATCGTGCATCTTGTGGCAGTTGGGACACAAGATGACGAGGTTCAACAATTCGTTGTTTGCTCTATTTCCGTCGAGATGTGCGACCTCCAATACTGACGGGACTCCGAAGCCGCAGTGAGCACACAGTGGGTCGTACTTTTCAAACGCCAGCTTTCGATAGTTCGCTCTCTTTGGCATGGAACGTCTTGTCCCGTTCGGCTCGTCACGCGGAGCGTGACGGCTACGTGGCCGCCATCTTCTTGGCTTGTTCCTCCGCTTCTTCGACGGCTCCGATGTACATGAAGGCGCCTTCGGTGAGGTGGTCCCATTTGCCCGAGCAGATTTCGTCGAAGCTGCGGATCGTGTCTTTCAGCGGGGTGATCTTGCCGCTCTTGCCGGTGAAGGCTTCGGCGACGAGGAAGGGTTGCGACAGAAAACGTTCCAGGCGGCGGGCGCGGTGGACGACCAGTTTGTCTTCGATGCTCAGTTCGTCCACGCCCAGGATCGCGATGATGTCTTGCAGTTCTCGGTAGCGGTTCAGGATGCGCTGCACCTCGCGCGCCACGCGGTAGTGCTGCTCGCCGACGATTTGCGGGTCGAGGATTCGGGATGAACTCGCCAGCGGGTCGATGGCCGGGTAGATGCCTTTCTCGGAAATCTTGCGTTCGAGGTAGATGAACGCGTCGAGGTGACCGAACGCGGTGGCAGGTGCCGGGTCGGTCGGGTCGTCGGCCGGGACGTACACGGCTTGCACCGACGTGATGGCTCCGGCCTTCGTCGAGGTGATGCGTTCTTGCAGCTCACCCAGTTCGGTGCCGAGCGTCGGCTGATAACCCACGGCGGACGGCAT
>CAYSHJ010000346.1:0-2138 GCA_964430385.1 uncultured Planctomycetaceae bacterium | reverse complement strand
TTCCGAGACTTCCGTACCGCAGTCGCCGTGCTTCGCGAACCGCCACGGCGAGCCAAGCAACTTCTTGCTCGCTCGATTGACGAAGCTGTAAACGACTTCGCCGGAGTAATCAGTCCCGCTGAACTTGGTCAGCTCCGGTTTTGGGTCGAGCAAATCCATGTGCGCCGGCCCGCCATGCATAAACAGCGAGATCATCGCTCGTGCTTTCGGCTCGTTCGGCGTCCGCTTCGGCTTCAAGTCAAACGTCTGCGGCTGCAACTTCACCGTCGGCGGCACGGCGAGCAACTTTTCTTCGTTGAGCAACCACGCCAACGCCACCGCGCCGATGCCGAGTGTGTTGCCGGCGAGGAACTGACGGCGATTTCCTGACAGAGATGAAAACGACATTTTTGACTTTTCCGAACGAACGATCACTCACCAAATACGATTCACGCCGTAAGCGTCCAAGGTGTCATCGTTGCTGACGATTGGCCATCCTTCAACGAGCGATTGAGCCACCAGCATCCGATCGAACGGGTCTCGATGATGGAACGGCAAGTCGAGCGTTCGTGCGGCATGTCCCACGGTGATTGGCAGCAGGGCGATGTCGTTCTCGGTCAATTGGTTGGCGATGAACTCGCCGAACGGAAGCGGCACGCTCAGCTTTCCGATTTTGACCTTGATCGCAATCTCCCAAAAGCAAACGGGGCTGATCATCAACAACTGATCTGCCGCTTGAATCGCCTCTCGGGCACGCACGGATAACTTTCTCTCTTGGATTGTGAACCACAAAAACGCGTGCGTGTCGAGCAACACTGGCATCACATGTACTCCGCGAAATCCTGAAGGTGATCTTCATCTTCGGACAGTATGACCAACTTTCCGATGGCGCTTCCTGGAACTCTTGGGCGAGAGAGGTATTCCTCAATCTCATCGCGGTGATCGGCGTAATAGCTCAATGCGTCGAAGACCTGGGCCAGCGAAATCTTCTGCGGCAGATGCTTAGGAATCTCTTCGGGATGTGTTCCTCCCTTCCACAGCCGTACGATCGAACGAACTTTTGTCGTCGTGCCAGCAATGATGGGCTCCCCTGAGTAAAGACAGGGGTCTTTAACGACGTACCGACTTTCGGTCGCAGTAATCATGATTGAACTCCCCCTGGCTGAGTGATTGCCGCGTCAATCGACGTACAGAAACTCATTGGAACTCAACACAGCTTGGCACAAGTTGGTCATTGCCTGCAATTCTGGATCGGCTGTCGGATTGGATTGGTTGAGTGTCTCGAATTGCCCGCACAGAAAATCGGCGACGACGGAGAACTCGTCCCGAGTGATGGGGCGGCCATAGGCGATGTGCCATGTCGTCGCGATTTGGCTGGCAAGCGACGGGGCTGGTGGACCGGTGAAGCTTTTGTCGGAGTGCCACAACTGTTCTTTGCCGTCTGCGGTTTTCAACTTGATAACGACGGTCCAGCCAAATGAGTCAGACGTGACGGACTCGCGACAATCGGTGAGGAAGTCGAGCGTGTCGCCGGTCTGGACCTCAAGCGATGCGACAGATGATTCGACGGTGCTTTTCTGCGCGATCCATTCGCCAGCGAGGCCGTTGCGGCTGGAGACGATGCGACCGCGCACGCCGTCGCCGTTTTCGCTGGGATGACTAAGCTGCCCGGTGATCGACACAGTTCCGCCGAGCGGTGCGTGCCAGCGACGAATGGCGGCGTGTTGTTGATCGTTGCCCGCGTGGCCTCCGCCGGCGTGCAGGATGACGAAGCCAATCTGT
Source organism: uncultured Planctomycetaceae bacterium (assembly GCA_964430385.1). Taxonomy (GTDB): domain Bacteria; phylum Planctomycetota; class Planctomycetia; order Planctomycetales; family Planctomycetaceae; genus CAYSHJ01. The sequence continues at coordinate 377 of CAYSHJ010000346.1, read as the reverse complement.
GGATCGGGAAGACTCGCTCCGCCTTGCCATGCGGAGCCGGACCAATGCGGCAGTGAGGTGAACGACTTCGTCCGCTTGGCCTGATCGTCAAATTCTCCGAAGCCGAACTGCCAGATGTCGCCCGAACGAACGGGCAACAATGATGCACCCAGGCTAGCGGGGGACGTGAGTCCCCCGGTCCGCGGAGCGTCATTCGGATTTGATGTGGAACCGACATTTGTGACAACGTTCGTATCAACCAGGGGGCTGACGCCCCCCGCTAGCCAGTGAGGTAGTGGGGTTGCCGCTGCTTCGCGACGGACTCGCTCGGCCATGACGGCGGATTGTTTCAACAAGAACTCGCTGTTCATGAACATCAGCGACTGCGTGGCGACGGT
>CAYSHJ010000345.1:0-3744 GCA_964430385.1 uncultured Planctomycetaceae bacterium | reverse complement strand
TCGAGTTGCGCGCGGGCCTCGGCGATGACGTCGAAACTACGAAGCATGTACTGCTTCCAGAAGTTCGGCCGGTCGTGTTCCAGCCAGTCCAGAAAGCCGAGGATCATCTGCTGCTGCGAGGCCAAGACATCGACGACGACACCGGCAAACTCCAGCATCTTGATGCGGAATTCGCGGATCGCGTCGAGCGATCGAACATTCGCGTGGCTCATGCGGGGGCTTTCGAGTGTTCCTGGTGGACGGTGTCGTCCGGAAGTCGCCGAGGCGAGTCAGACAGCGGAGTCAGTGATTCATTCGGCGTGAATCAACGTCTCGGGATCCGCGCCGGAGCGTTGGCAAAGCTTGACCATTCGCACCTGATTTCCGGAGTCGTTGAATTGCACTTCGTCCATGAACGTGTGCATCAGCAACAAGCCGCGGCCGGAGACGCGATTGATGTTGGCCGGATCGGTCGGGTCGGGCAGGTTGCGGGGATTGAACCCGAGACCTTGGTCGCCGATCGTGAACTCCGCCGCGGCGCGAGAGAGGCGGGTTTCCATGAAGATCCGCCGCTCGCGATAGGGCGATTGTTTGGCCCGTTCGCGAGCCACCTCATGGTACGTCGGCTTGTCGTCCTCGCGCAGTGTCGAAGAGAGTTCCAGGTTGCCGTGAAACATCGCATTCAGCAGTACCTCTTCCAGAGCCACGCCGATCCGCAACCGCTCGGCCTCATCGAACAGGCCCATCGCCCGCATGGTCTGCTGTAAGTACGTGACCACGGCGGCCAACAACGCGAGTTCGTTTTCGAGGACGAACTTGAAGTCGGCCTGCACGGTGCGATGCACCAGCAGTCGCGCGACGTTGCGGTCGTCGTCCGACGCTCGCAGCACCAGTCGCACGGTTTCCAACAAGTCTTGCGCCAACCGCCGCTTGGTGACATAGCTGGCCGCGCCCGCCTTCAAGGCTTTCACCGCAACCTCTTCGCTGCCGACGGCGGTCATCAAGATCACCGGGATCAGCGGGTAATCCTGTTTCATCGCCTCGACCAATTGGAGTCCATCCAGATTCGGCATCTTCAGGTCGGTGACCACGAGGTCGGGCAGGTGTTCCTCCACGGCTCGCAACGCCGCCACGCCGTCCTCGGCATACAGCACCTCGATGTCCTGGTCTTTGGTGAGCAATCCGCCCGCCAGACGCCGATCCACGGCTGCGTCATCCACCACCAAGATTGTCGTCATGATTGCCTTTCCTCGGCCCCCAGCAGATTACCGTTGACGGCCAACAATTCCAAATCTTGAGTCGGATACGCCCTGTCGGATACGCCCTATTGCGATAGCCTCTTTTGCCAGAAACGGATCTGTTGCAACACTGGCTCTCGGCCGCCGGAGCCAAAACTCCGCAGAGCCGCAACCGCGTTGGCGGTGCCGAGTACCTGGCAGACATCGGCCATGATCTTGTCGCACGCGGACTGCAAATCAGACAACGACAGGTCGGACAATCGGCACTTGCGCGAGTCGCACACCGCGACTAATTTCCCGACGCACTCGTGAGCCGAACGCATCGGGACGCCTAGGCTGATCAAATACTCCATCAGCATCGTGGCATCCAGAAAGCCTTCTTCAAGCCGCACGGCGATGCGCTCTCGTTGCAACTCGGCTTGAGCGACTAACGGCGCGGCGAGTTCGAGACACGCGGCCGTCGTGTCGAGCGCGGCGAACAACGCCAGCTTGTCCTCTTGCAAGTCGCGGTTGTAGGCCAGCGGCAGGCCCTTCAAGAGCAACTGCAATTGCGTTACCGCCGCCACCACCCGCGCCGACTTGCCGCGAATCAATTCCAACACGTCCGGGTTCCGCTTTTGCGGCATGATCGACGAACCGGTTGTGAACGCGTCGGGCAGTTTGAGGAAACCAAACTCCGTCGTGAACCAAAGAATCCACTCTTCCGCCCAGGCCGCGAGATGCATCGCTATCAGCGAGAGGTCGAAGACAAACTCCAGCACGAAGTCCCGATCACTCGACACGTCGAGGCTGTTCCGTGCGACATCCTCAAAGCCCAGCAAGCGAGCCGACTCGTGCCGGTCGATCGGTAACGACGTGCCCGCCAGCGCGGCGGCACCCAGCGGCGAGACGTTCACACGCTTGACACAGTCGGCCAGACGCTGCCGATCGCGCTCGAACTTCTCACAGTACGCCAGCCAGTAATGCGGCGCGAGCACCGGCATCGCTCGTTGCAGGTGCGTGTAACCCGGCAGGACGACATCGAGGTCTCGCTCACAACGCCCGACGAACGCTCGTTGCAGCTCGACGAGCAAGCCGTCGATTCGCGCGATCGCCTCGCGCGTGAAGAGTTTCAGGTCGGTGGCGACTTGGTCGTTCCGGCTCCGGCCCGTGTGCAGTTTTCGTCCGACATCACCGAGGCGGCGGATCAATTCGCCTTCGATGTGCATGTGGATGTCTTCCAATTCCGTGTGGAATGGCAGATCGCCGCGAGCGATCACCTCGCCGATGTCCGCTAGCTCGGCGACAATCTGTTCCGCCTCTGCCGCCGTCAGCAGCCCGACCTTCGCCAGCATCCGCGCATGCGCCTGCGAACCGGCGATGTCGGCTTCCGCCAACCGATGATCAAAGCTGATCGACTCGGTAAACAATTCCACACGGACGTCTGTCGCCTCTTGAAACCGTCCGCCCCAAGCTTTCGCCGTCACGATTTGCCCTCTCGATTCAGTCACTTTGAGTCACGCTGGTGAAACGGAGCAGCCGCACTCCGCAAGACGACGCTGAATCTCCTGGAGCGCGATGACTACGTTGATCGCGGCGCAGTATATCCAGCCACTTTCGCCGCGACACGCGAAGTCACAACCAGACGATTCTCCGTCAGTCATGAAATCGCGGCAGAACAAATGCTTGAAAAGGGTCGCGCGGATGGATTAACTGGATCGCACTCTCGCGCGTCTCGGAGCGGGCTTGTCCGTTCCTAATCGAATCGCCACCAACCCCAAGGTGTCAGCATGAATGCCAACTGTCTGTGTCCTGGCCGAACCGGCCGAGTGAGTTCTCGTTTGCTGAAGTCGGTTATTGGATTTGCTGTCGTATGCGGACTGCCCGCCTTCGCCGTGTCAGCCAACGAACCCGCTGACGCCAGCGGTTCGAGCAGCAGTCAACCAGGAAGAGTCCAAGTTGCTGAGCACTGGCACATTGAAGTCGTCCCCGGCCCCTCCTGTGGATCTTCATTCATTCCGCGAATCGAACGCATTGCTCGCGGCGGCGTTGAACAGAAAAACGCTCCGGTTCTGAAAGAACCTCAGAACCCCGTGGACCGCAACAAACCAGCGTCGATCAGACCCGCGTCCTATGTCGAGGTCTATCACTCAATCCCCTTTAGTCGAGCTGAGTACGAAGCTGATCCCAGTTATCGGCACGAGGCGACGATCGAATTTCTTTTCGGAAAGATGCGGCGGAAGGTCGTCGTGCAGTCCGCTCGACCTCAGAACGCGATCACGATCAACAACGTGGTCTCGTTTGGTCCCATTGCCGATTATCCGAAGACCCGCTCCAAAGGAATGTGGAGACCCTAATCCTCTGCCGGAACACGCGAACGAAAAGATCACCGCGTGAGTCATGCATCTTGGCTCACGGCCGTAGCCGTCGCCGTGCCTCGAGCACGATCCGTTCGGCCTCTTCCGCGGAATCGGCCAGCGCGGTGAGATGTCCCATTTTGCGTCCCGGGCGAGCGTCCGCCTTGCCATACAGGTGCAGCTTCACCGCC
>CAYSHJ010000344.1:0-7683 GCA_964430385.1 uncultured Planctomycetaceae bacterium | reverse complement strand
GCCTGCGACGTGGTGCCCGCACAACGCACGCCCGACGGCGTGAGCGACGCGGAGCGTCACGACTCGCCGACAATGAGACCGGCGATCACGAATGCCAGCGTGCGCAACTCGGAAGCTCCACTCACGCCGCGGCCCGGTGTGTTCGTGGCCGAGCCACGACGGGACGCGACTCCACTCAGTATGCGCCTGGAAGGCACGCCGGTACGAAATGCTCGCGTCACGCGCCGAGCAAGTCGAGCAGCCCACGGGAGATGTCGGCCACGACCTTGGTGAAGCGAGCTTTCCCGTCTTTCTGTTGCAAGACGTATTTTTGATCGGTGGGCAGCAGGCCGAGCCGTTCGGCCGAATTGCTGGTCAGCGATTTGCGACGTAGCTTGTTGCGGACATGCGGCTTCCATTAGAGCACGTCGCTGCCTTCGAGCGTGGCTCTGTAACCACGGGTGTTACTGCTCGCCTCTTGCCTGCCGAAGCTCGGTTTCGAGTTCGGCAATGTGGGCCTGCAACTTCTCAATCACCGGGGCCACTTGCCTCTGCGAGAATCGTTTGTGGATGTGCTGCGGGCAGTTCGTGTCCCACGCTTCGATCGTGAATAGGATGGCCCGCTCGACTTTCCCCGGATAGGACGGATCACGAAGCTGATTGAGAAGCGCCGGGTCATCCTCGACAACGCGCAGAGTGCCCCAGAGCTTGATGCGTCGGCTATTGGCGTAATCCATGAGGAAGATGAACGCCTTGGGGTTTTCGGAAGCGTTTCCCAATGAGATGTACTGGCGATTGCCGCCGAAGTCGGCGAAGCCCAGCGTCTTCTCATTCACAACTTTGAGAAATCCCGGTGAACCGCCCCGGTATTGGATGTAGGGCTGACCTCCGGCATTCGCGGTTCCCAGATAGAACATATCCAAGGCGGACAGGAACGCTTCGAGTTCCGGAGTGACCGTCGTCTCCCAACTTCCGCTCGCTTCCATTCGGGAGTAATTGGACCGAGAACCTTTCTTGGCCTGAATCGACTTTACTGCGGGCGTGAAAGCAACGTCGCTGGAGAACTGACGCATGGCGGCAACCTCGATTTCTCCGTGTCTGGTAAATGCCTGATCGCGAGTTCGACAGGACAAGTTGTCGTCATCGCACGGCGGGGATTTCTGCGTCGCCCGCTGGTCTTGAACCGGGGGCGGGCCAACGGAACTTGCGGTCGATTTCTTCGATGGGAACGTCATTGATGCTGGCTTCCCGACGCCGCATCAATCCTTCTTCATCAAACTCCCAGAGTTCATTGCCGTAAGCCCGGAACCATTGGCCGAGGGCATCGTGGTAGTCGTACTGAAAACGGACGGCGATCCGATTGTCGGTGAAGGTCCAGAGTGATTTGGTGAGGCGGTAGTCGAGTTCTCGTTCCCATTTGCTTTCCAGGAACGCCCGAATTTGGTCCCGGCCTCGCAGGAACTTGTCCCGATTTCGCCACTCCGAATCTTCGGAGTACGCGAGGGAGACTCGTTGTGGATCACGGCTGTTCCACGCATCTTCTGCGGCACGAACTTTTGCCGTGGCGGTTTCTAATGTGAATGGTGGTCGGATGGCGGTCATGGAGTTTTCCTTGCAAGGTGGAGACCGAAGAATGACAGAGTGCCTGGTTTCGCCAAGCACCCTGCGGAAGAGAAGGTGGTCTACTTGGACAGTTGCTTGCCGAGAAAGCCGCGGATCAGCGAGGCGATCGTTGCTCCGTCTTCTTCGAGAGCGAAGTGACCCGTATCGAGCAGATGAAACTCCAAGTTCTTCAGGTCACGCTTGTAGGGATGTGCTCCCGCAGTCGGAAAAATTTGGTCGTTGTTTCCCCACACGATCAGCGTCGGCGGCTGGTGCTTGCGGAGGTATTCCTGCCACTTCGGATAGAGCGACGGGTTGCTGCCGTAGCTGAAGAACAGGGCCAGTTGAATCTCCTGATTGCCGGCACGGTCCAAGAGCGGTTGCACATGGCCCCAGGTGTCGGGGCTAATCGTTTCGACGTTCCGAACGCCGTGAGTGTACTGCCACTTGGTCGCGTCGAGAGTCAACAGGGATCGCAGACCATCGCCCTGTTCCTTCGTGTGATCACTCCAATACGACTTGATCGGCTTCCAGAAATCGTTGTCGATTCCCTCGTCGTAGGCGTTGCCGTTTTGGATTATCAACGTTTGCACACGTTCCGGGTGCTTTGCGGCGAGCCGGAATCCGACCGGGGCACCGTAGTCCATCAGGTAGATCGAATACTTTGTCAGGCCGACCTTCTCAGTGAACACGTCCATCACACTCGCCAGATTGTCGAATGTGTAGTCGAACTCCTTTGCGGATGGAGCCGAACTATTGCCGAAGCCGGGGTAGTCCGGAGCAACGACGTGATACTTGTCAGCCAGGGCCGGAATCAGGTTGCGGAACATGTGCGATGAGGTTGGGAACCCGTGTAATAGCAGTATCGTGGGAGCTTCTTTGGGACCGGCTTCCCGGTAAAAAATGTCGAGCCCCTCGATCTTGACCGTGCGGTGCAAGACCTGCGAAGTCGGTGCCTTTGGTTCGGCGGCGTTTGCAGTCGAGCCGAATGCTGCGAGCGTCGCCAGTAACAGTGCGATGGACGTATTCTTCAGAGTGGTCATTGTTCAATCTCCAGTGCAAGGGGTTTGAGAAACGGACAGTTTAGGATTCGGGATCATTTGAGTTCGGACAACCGCATGGCGGCTTCGCCGGTGCTCCAAAGGTCGCTGGCTAGGAAGCGGAAGTTTGTGATCGCCGCTTCGTAGCCGTCGTAGCCAGGAACTTGAGCCGCAGCGGTGGCATCACCCACGACGGCAACCTCGAAGCCCTGCTCCAGCAGTTCCCGCAGATGGGATTCGACGCACAGGTTGGCCGACATTCCGGCGAGGATTACCTGTTCAATCCGCCGCTTGCGGAGTTGCAACACAAGGTCATTTGACTGCGGGCCGAAGACCTTGTGGGGACTGCATACGATGGTCTGACCATCGTTGATGAACGGCTTGTACTGCTCAAGCCAGTCCGCTCCTGCCCCGTTGAGTCCCGTCGTGTCGAGTGGACCCGGACGGTCGAACATCTTGATATCGTGCATCAGCCGCTCAAGTGCTCCCTCGAACTCCCACTGGTGGTCGTGCGGGAAGTAGTAGTGCGGACTGATGAAGAGCGGGATGTCAAACTCCTTGGCCGCGGCAAACAACTGACCGATGTTCTCCACGGTCCGATTGGCGGTGACGTTCTGGCCTACCACGGACCAGGTAACGCCTTGCGGACTTAAAAAATCGTTCTGCGGATCGGTGACGACAATGCCGATGTGTCCCTTGCGGAGTTTGAGTCCCGGTCTTGGAATGGCGGCATCAGGTCGGCGACCACTGCCGTAAACAATCGTTGGCTGTTCGAGATTCAGGTTGGTCTGGGGCATTGTTTATCTCCTTGGGTTAGGCGTTTGTAATTCGGACAGATCCGCGTCTTCCTGTCGGGCGATCGCGCACGAACTAGCGAGTCGGATCACAACCAGGGATCGAGGCACACACTTCGTGGTGATCGACGATCGGTTCGACTTTGGGGAAATCGATGTCGGTCTCGGCGACGTGATTGAAATAGTTCGTGAAGATGTTCAGCGCCACGTTGGCGACGACTTCGGCGATTGCGGCGTCATCCAATCCAGCGGACCGGACTTCGGCGACATCGGCGTCGCTCACCAATCCGCGTTCGTCGACCACTTTGCGAGCGAAGCGAATCAGGGCATCGGTCTTCGGGTCGATCGCGGTTCCGCGACGGCTGTCGAGAATCTGATCCGGAGTCAGCCCGACCATCTTGCCGATCGCCGAATGCGCGGCGAGGCAGTAGTCACACTGGTTCGCCTGTCCAACCGCCAGCGCGATCTGCTCGCGGTTTTTGGCCGACAGGCTCCCCTTGCTGAGCGCGCCACTCAGACCGAGATAGCCTTCCAGCACGGCGGGCGAATTAGCCATCGCCCGAGTGATATTGGGGACGAGCCCGAGTTTCCCTTTGACTGCATCTAGCAGTTCCTTTGCTTTTCCGGTTGCAGCTTCAGGAGCGATTTGATGAATTCGAGACATGGTCAGAACCTTTCTTGAATTTCTGCGGAGTTGATCCTTCGCCGGACGATTCGCCGGTGACGGATCTGCTAAATACACTTCCCATGCCGGATCGAACGAATATCAATAAGTTGAGTTTATTGAATCACTTACGACATACAGACGTCACTTCACGAGAGCACGAAATATCGCAAATCAACGACATGTCGTTGTGGGTTGACGAAATCTCGTCACAATTGAGCTATGACAAGCTCAATTCAATCAACCGGGATCATCGGCGACCCGAAGCGACTATTGCTGGATCTAGCCGGACACCATCGTTTGTCCGAATTGCTGCCTCTGGCGGTGAGACGGCTAGCCGAAGCACCTGCAATTGCGCTTGTCCGCATCTGGCTCATGCAACCGCCTCTATCCGATGACTGTGTAAATTGCCGACTGGCCGCCGAGTGCCTGAACCGAGACCGTTGCCTGCATTTGGTGGCCAGCGCTGGCAGCTCACTCGACGGCACGCTTGCATCGTGGGATCGACTGGATGGTGCCTTTCGCCGATTTCCGATCGGGGTCCGCAAAGTCGGACAGATCGCCAAAACGGGTCAGTCACTCGAAGTCGCTGATGTCGCGCACGACCACGCCTGGGCTGCTGATCCCACTTGGATTCGTGACGAGCAAATTGCTTCGTTCGCCGGCCATCCCCTATTGCACCGCGGTGAGGTGCTCGGCGTGCTGGGGCTGTTTGCGCGAGGAGCGCCAGGCGATTCCTGCTTCGAATGGCTGCGAATGATTGCCGATCACTTGGCCGCCGCCATCGCCAATGCCCGCGCACTGGATGAGATTGACGTATTGAAGAAAAGGCTGGAACAGGAGAACGAATACCTTCGCGAAGAAGTGCAGCAGTCAGCGGCGTTTGGCGACTTGATCGGACAAGCTCCCGCGTTGCAAGCTGTTGCTCGTCAGATCGAACTGGTCGCGCCGACGAACTCCGCCGTCCTGATCCTCGGCGAAAGCGGCACGGGGAAAGAAGTCGTCGCGCGTGAAATCCACCGTCACAGCCGCCGCGCCCAACGGCCGCTGATCAAGGTCAACTGCGCCGCAATCCCACGTGAACTTTACGAAAGCGAATTCTTCGGACACGCCAAAGGTGCGTTCACTGGCGCATTGCGTGATCGAGCCGGTCGGTTTGAATTGGCTGACGGCGGCACATTATTTCTGGATGAAATCGGGGAGATCCCGCTGGACCTCCAGGCCAAGTTATTGCGAGTCCTTCAGGAAGGCGAAATTGAACGCGTCGGGGAAGAACGAACTCGGCAAATCGACGTTCGTGTGATCGCGGCGACCAATCGAAACTTGCGGGCTGAAACCGAGGCCGGCCGTTTCCGACAGGATCTGTTCTATCGACTGAGCGTCTTCCCGATGGAACTACCGCCGCTGCGAAAGCGAGTGGAAGACATCCCACTGTTGGCCGAACACTTTCTAAACCGCTTCGCTCGACAGCTCGGACGAACCCGCCTTCGATTGACGCTGGCCAACGTGCAGGAACTGCAGCGCTACGAATGGCCCGGAAACATTCGCGAACTGCAACACGCTCTGGAACGGGCCTGCATCGTCGCCACTGACGGCCGCCTGCGATTCGATTTCTCGGTGGCCGCCTCAAAGCAGCGATCTAATCCTTCGGAACCCAACACGCCGCAGCGCGTGTTGACCGACAAGGAACTGCGAGACTTCGAAGCCAACAACATTCGAGCCGCCTTGTCCGTATGCAACGATAAGGTCTACGGCGAGAATGGGGCAGCAGCGTTGCTCGGCATGAAGCCGACAACACTCAACTCACGCATCAAAGCTCTGAGCATCAAGGAGTGACGCTCTTCGTTGCGGCATATTCGCTGCACGGCGCATAGCCGGCGAGTGGATTCGCTCCGCGTCGTTCGCGCCGTCGGGCACGATTGCCGCGTCGTCGAGTTGGACTCCTGCCCACCGCGATGTTGCCGATCCGCCCGCCATGCTCTTCGACGAATTGTTCGCTCTTCACGAACATGGCGGCCGAGCCGCATCACGAATCTTAGTCTGGCTCCTTGTACGGCGCGAGCCTCCCTTCACGGCTCTTCACCGTAGTCACGCCGGACTCATGACATCATCCCATTCGTCACGGCTCAGATTTTCCGGCTGACGTCCCTTGAATGCTCCAGCGTACATTGCTTGAGACCAACCGATTCGGACATCGAGACCGCGTTGGGAAAATAGCCAGAGGGCTTCCTTCGCTCCATCGTCGCCGGTCTGTTCGCAATCGAACAAGAGCGACACCTTGCCATTGGCAAGGTGCTTGGCCCAGCGAGCGACCTTTTCGATTTGATGCTCGGTGATGCGGTTGGACATGATCGCGACTGCTGGGATGCCGAGGTTGTCGAGGCCGATCACGTCGTTGAAGCCTTCCACGACGATGATGCCGTGACGGGCGATCGACTCACGATAGCCCGGTTCTTTGAGGCGGCTGGCGTGTTGCCCGAAGAGTTCGAGTCCGCGATGGAAGCCTTTTGGGAACCGATGCTTGATCGGTGCGGTGGCTCCGGTTCGCTCGGCTGGAGTGAGGCGGGCGAAGTCGAGTTCTTTCTGCTCGTAGGTTGGATCACGGCCGATCCATGCGAGTACCTGTCCTTCTTCGGAGAGGACCGGATAAATGACGTTGCCTCGCAAACTGAAGCCGCGTTTGTCATCGCCGCCGTGTAGCGGCAGGATGCCGCAGCACCACTTCTTCATCGACTCAGGGGCCACTCAGGAGAAAGGCAGGGGTGGCGGCGAACGTAGCTCGCGGTGGCGGGCGGCATGGTCGCGACATCGACGATGAATTTGTCGTCGAGCGTGGCCAGATCGCGAACTTTGGCGTCGTCCGATTCGATGAGCGGAATGTTGCGATCCAGGGTCGGAGGAGGGGACTCGCTCGTCGTTGCCTTCGGCGGATCGTTATTTGTTCTCGTTGCCATCGCCGCATCGCTCACGAGAATGTTTTTCACGCGGTGAAACTCGTCTCCCTTGAGCTTCTCACCGGCGGGACGTGTGCCGGTCAGCCAACCGTGCATCAGCGTCAACAGGTTGCCTCGAAAACCGCACTGATAGGCATGACAAACCGATTGATTCTGTCGGCCAGGGACGAGGCGTTGCTGCGATTGCTCGACCACACGCCCGCGACCACGACGCTGATCCTCAAGGCGAGCGAGTCGTTTCCCGGCGGTGCGTTCCACGACGAACGCCGTATGCGGGAACGACTGCAAGCACTCGCGGCGGCTCGGTTTGTCCGAGCCTTCCCCGCGACACACGGAGTCGGCGGGCCGATCAACTGGTACAAGCTCACGGCCGAGGGCTACCGAGTCTTGCATGGGGCCGAGGCCGATTTACCTCACCGCTCACGATTCGACGCGATTGCTCCTTCACGATTTCAGCACACGTGGGCGCTGGCCGAGGTCATCGTGCAAATCGTCGTCGCGGCACATCGGAGTCGCACGGCGATGGCGGTGTTTCAAGGCGACGGCGAGGCGATCATCGAAGTCGCTTCGCAGAAACTTTACCCGGATTGCTTCTGTCAGTTCGCGCAGAGCGGCAAGCAATTCAACGCCTATTTCGAAATCGACCAATC
>CAYSHJ010000343.1:0-7449 GCA_964430385.1 uncultured Planctomycetaceae bacterium | reverse complement strand
ACGTTGCCCGACGTGCTGCTGTCCGCCGTGATCGTCGATCCCGCCAATTCCAGCGGTGTCGTGTTGCCGATCCCCGTCGCCGCGTCGAGATCAATCGTCGGAGCTGTCATCAAACCAGCGCCATTGATCGAGCCACTCCCATCCTGGCCCGCGGTCACCGTGATGGACGTCGTCGCGTCGACCGTGGCACTCACGGTGACGTCATCGTCAGACGTCAGCGTGACGGTCGTCGGGTCAATGGTGATATCGCCATCAGCGTCGAAGAGCACCGTGCCACCGGCCGTCAACTTCGCATTGAGGTCGATCGTGCCGTTATTCGACGCATTGGCATCCGACTGCACAGCGACGTTGATCGTCACTCCGATCACCCCGTTGAACGTGACGTTGCCGCCCGCGTCGACTGTGAAGTTTCCGGTCGCGGTCACCGCGCCAAACTCAATCGCGTTGGCATCATCGATCGCAACGTCGTTGCCGTCGGCCGAGACGGTGCCGCCGAAGTCGTTGTCCACGTCCGTCAGCGTGATGTCGTTGGCCGTGGCCGTGAAGCTCGCCGCGCCCGTCACCGTGACGCTCGTCGCGTCCTGCGTGATCGTCCCCGTGCTCAACGCGATCACGTCCAGCGTCGTGGCCGTGATCAAACCGAGTTGAATGCTGTTGGCGTCCGTCAGATCCACGTTGGCCCCATCCGCCGCGACGGCGCCCATGAAATCGTTCGTCGCGGTGTCGAGCGTGATGTCGAAGCCCGTGGCGGTGACGGTTGTCGTGCCGCCGATGGCCAGCGTAAAGGTACCGTCGCTCACCGTACCGAAGGCTGTGATGTCGAGATTGCCCGCGCCAGTGCTGATGTCCCGCAGATTCAAGCCGTCGGTTTCGGTGATCGTGATGTTGCCGTTGGCGGCGGCGGTCGAGGCTGCTAATTGGCTGATGGTGGTGTCGGCGGTGAGGTAACCCCCCGCCGTGATGTTGAACAGGTTCGACGTGATCAATCCACCATTCGTGTCGAAATTTCCGCCGATGACGAAGTGCAAGTCACCAATTGTGTTGGCCGTCACGCCGCCGATCAGGTCGTCGAACTCGTTGATGTAGTAGTTCTGGTTCGTTCCGCTGGTCGATGCATTCAGGCTGGTGATTGCGGTGTCGATGTGACCGGGCACGGTTCCGGTGCCGAAGTCACCCCCCGTGATCGTGACGGTCAGCAGGTTGGCGGCGAGATCCGTGCCGTCAGCCGAACTGTCGGTCACAGAGCCAGTGATTATGAGCGTGATGTCCCCCGTGCCGGCGTTCAGGTCCAGGTCGGTCAGACCGGTGGCTTCGGTGACGAAGATGCTGCCATTACCCGCCGACGTGCTCACACTCAGGCTACTGACGCTGGTCTCGAGGTTCCCCACCGCGCCGGCCGCCCCCACATCCTGCGCCACGGCGTCACTTAGCGTAATCGTGGCGTTAGTCGCCGTGATGTCAGTGCCATCCGCCGCCGTGTCCGTGATTCCTCCCAAGGTCAGCGTCAGCGTCACGTCCCCCGTCCCGGCGTTCAGATCCAGGTCGGTCAGACCGCTGGCTTCCGTGACAAAGATACTGCCGTTGCCTGCCGACGTGCTCACACTCAGAATATCAACGCTGGTTTCGATGTTATCCGCCGCGCCCACCGCTCCCACATTCTGTGCCGTAGCGTCGCTCAGCGTGATCGTGGCGTTGGTCGCCGTAATGTCGGTGCCATCCACTGCGTTGTCCGAAATCCCGCCCAAGGTCAGCGTCAGAGTCACGTTCGCCGTGCCGGCGTTCAAGTTCAGGTCCGTCAGACCGTTCGACTCATTGAGGAACTGATCGCCCCCAAACACCGAAGTGTCAGTCGTCAGCGACAAGACGTTGAGTGCCAATGGCGAAAGGGACGCGCCAATCGCGCCAATTGCGGTGACGGTCAAGCCGACGGCGTTAGCGGCGATGTCCTGCGCCGCGTCGCCGTCAGTGATCGGTCCGCCGGCCGTGATCGTCACGTCGCCCGTGCCGACGTTGATGTCGAGCTGTCCCAGCGCGTTGGTTTCATCGACCGTGATGTTGCCGTTCGCGGTGGTCGAAAGATTGAGCTGCGAGACCGTCGTGTCGACGTCGATGTCCCCACCGGAGACCAGATTGAGGCCGTTGCCGGTCAAGATGCCGGTCCCCGTACTGATGTCACCGCCGGCCGATAAATGAATGTCCGCCGGACTGATCGTAATGTTGGTGTTCGTGAGACTGTTGGCTTCGGCGATGTAAACGTTGCGGTCCTGGCCCAGTGTGGTCGCGGAGAGCGACGTGACGTCGGTCTCGATGCGATTCCCGCCCGCTCCGAATTCGCCGCTGGTGGTGATGGCGATGGTTAGACTGAACTCGTCCGCCGCGACGTCAGTGCCGTCGACCGCGGTATCGTCGATCTGACCGCCGAGGCCCAGCGCGCCGACGACCAGCGTGATGTCCCCCGCGCCGGCGTTCAGGTTCAAGTCGGTCAGACCGGTAGACTCGTTGATGAATTGGTCGCCTCCCGCGGCGGAGGTGTCGATCGACAGCGAGTTCACCGACGTGTCGATGTCATTGCCGAGCGCCCCAAACGATGCGGCGGTGACGGTCAGTGTGGCGGCCGTGATGTCGGTCACGGCGTCGCTGGCGTTATCCGTCACGGAAGCGTCGGTGCTGCTGATGGTCAGCGTGCCGGTGACGCTGACGGCTCCAACGAAGTTGATCAGGTCCGCACTGCCGCCGGTCGTGAACGTCAGGTTGGTGTTACCGTGCAGGTTGTCGGCGCTGGTGACCGTAATCACGTCTGCGCCGCCGGTAGCCGTCGTGTCAATGTTCACGGTTGTGTTGCCAAAAAAGGCGACCGTTTCAATCGCCACTCCGTCGCTGGCTCCCTGGGACGAATCGCCGGTCGTTCCAGAAACACGAATGGCCGGCGTGAGGCCTCCCGCGAAGAAATCAAAGCCGTTGACAAGCGTCAGAGTGTCATTGGCAGCCAGCGGAGTTGTGATCGTCGCGACCAGCATGCCGCTGACGTCGACTGGCTCCAGACCCGTGAAGCTGATGGTGCCGCCGCTGGTCACGATCATCCCATTGCCCTGCGTAAGGCCGTCCGGTGTGTACGTGGCCGTCGTCGTGCCATCGCCCATGACGGACAAGCCATCGTTCCCGCCGGCACCGCCGTTGAACGACAGGCCGCCCGACGGAATCGGATCGCCGCCGGAGAAGTCCACGATCAACGTGTCATCGGCACCGCCGGTGCCGTTGATGGTCAGGCTGCTCGGAGCTTCGCTGGTCGGCACGGAGTACAACGTGGTCGGGCCTTGTGTGACGACGAAGTTGCCGCCAACGATCTCGACCGTCATGGTGCCGCCGCCCGCGGGAGCGTCAATCGTCGTCGCGCCACCCGCTGCCACGAGCGTCACTTGATAGTCCTCGACTTCCCCATCGCTGGCGAGCCCCGTCGGCAACGGGCTGCCGCTCGTACTCAGACGGAAGCGAGCGTACGTTGTCCCCAAGTCGACGTTAAGGCCCGTGTCCTGCGGGATGGGGAACGACACAGTCACGAAACCGTCGACCGTTCCCAAACTGGCGCTGGTGATGATCTGTTCGGTCAGATCGTCCCAGATCCCATCGCGATTCAAGTCGAGCCACGCGTCGAGCAAGTTCGACGAGGGATCGGCGTTCTGCAAGTCGATCTGGACACTGGCCGTAGTCCCCCCCGCGCCGGTGCTGACCAGCAGCGGCGTCAAAAACGTGACGCCGTCTTCGTCGTCCGGCCCGCCGGCGAGGTCGTCGCCAGTCGCAGTGACGTTGGGTTGGCCGTCCGCCTCCGAATCGCGCGTGGGACCAAGCGTCGGGCCGGGGTTATGGTGACGTGCCGAGCGCCGTCGTTGATCAACAGCGTCGGATACGTGGAATCGGGCGCGTCGCCGAAATCAAGGGGCGGTCGCGCCGTGTGGCAAATCTGGGTGATAAAGAACGGCGTGGGTACGTTGCCGGGGGCGAAAAGCGGCACGTTTCCATTGAAGACCCAGGTATCACCGATCGCGGGTGGAAGCCCGGTGAGGTTATTCTTTTGCACCCGGGCTGGAGCGTTGTTGTGCAACGATTGCCCGGCGACAGTTACTTCGAAGAACACATCGAAGAAGCTGTCGGCCGGGAAGTCGAGCTGGCCCGAAGTGCCATTGTTCACTTCCTCGAGTAGGCCCAAGGACTGCGGACCTAGCTGCAATTGCACCTGGACCGGGCCGACGTTGGGGCCGATCCCTTGCAAACTGAGCTGCACCAGCTCGATGGGCACTTCCTCTCGGGGGGTGGGTGGGGAGTCGTCTTGAGCCTGACCAATTGCCCCTTCCCAGTCCACGTCCACCTGGCTCGGGCCGGTCAACAAGACTGTTTCTGGGGGGAGTCCGCCCGGGCCGTCGTCGATGATGATCTTCGCCCAGGAATCTGGGAAGATGAACGACTGGACCACCAGCAGCACGCGCGACTCCAGCGGTTCGGCAGACACCGAAAACGCGGCCAGCGCCTCCGGCACCGACCGATGGCCCAAGGACGTCCCACACCGCGACCCGCGACGAGCTTCCTCGCGCGTCTTTGTCCGACGTCCCAGAATGCGAACAGCGACAGTGTTCAGCCAGCGGGTGAGTAACATGATTGAAGGCTCCGGAGAAGGATTTGGGATTGGCGATTTGGGATTTCAGATCGAAGATTTCAGGTTTCAGAGGTCAGATTTCAGAGATCAGAGGTGGCTGGACTCAGTAGGCTTGTCACTTGTCACAGTGTGCTCGTAAGCTGTTCGGCGGCTCGAAACTGGAGACAAACTCATGGCCGCCACACTCGATGAACGACTGACTCGCGTGGAACAACTCGTGGACGATTTGGTACGGAAGTCGCAACTCAGCGAACGACCCAAGGACTGGCGTCGGACGGTCGGGATGTTCGACGGTGATCCCGTGATGAAAGAGATCATCGACGAGGGCCGCCGCATCCGCGAACAGGACCGCGCTGAGTCACAACCATGATGCTGCTCGACACGGATTATCTCTCCGTCCTGCAACACCGCGACTCGCCCCAGGCGGACGCGCTGTGAGCGCGACTGCAACCGGTCCCCCGCGACGACTTGGGCACCACGGCTGTGTCGCTGGAAGAGCAGACTCGCGGTTGGCTGGCTCGGATCGCCAAGCACAAAGACGTGCGCGGTCAAGTGCCATATTACGCTCGCCTCGTCAGCCTGTGCGGCTTCTACGCCGACTGGATCGTCCAGCCCTTCGATGACCGCGCGGCTGATGAATTTCTGCGCCTTCGCCGCGAGGGAATCCGCATCGCCACGATGGATCTCAAAATCGCCGCCATTTGCTTGGTCGAGGGGGCAACGCTGCTTTCTGCGAACCTGGAAGACTTCCAACAAGTCCCCGGATTGCACGTCGAAGATTGGCTGACGCCAGACCGATGACGGGCGGCCGATGATCTCGATCCCCTGCCACCGAGCCAAGCGACTGTGGCTGACGCGGCTTCGCGGACGACGTTGAGACCGCCAGCGATTCCACAGCGACTTCACCCAGCTTTGGAGCAAAATGATTGAACCCTTTGTGGGATTGTGGATTTCGAATTTCAGATTTGCGATTTCAGATTGCCGATTTTGGATTTCAGAGGGCAGGGGTTAGATTGAAGGTTTCAAATTTCGAGGTCAGATTTCAGCAGTCAGATTTGGGAGTGCTCCGGCTTGATGGAGCTTTGGAATTGTCGCGGAGCGACTCCCAAAGGTCAGGGGGCGGCGTACCTGGAAAATTGAGTGTCGATCGCTCAATTTGCAAGGTATGAAAAAACTGCTCGAACGACTGGTGTTGCAACAGCGCGTGGAACTGGGGCTGCGGCGGAATCCCATCGTGGCGCTGATCGGACCACGACATTGCGGCAAAACGACGCTCGCCCGCAAGGTGACTCAGACGCGTCCGGCCGAGTTCTTTGACTTGGAGAATCCACGCAGCGCGGCTCGGCTGGAGCACCCGCTGCAAGCGCTGGAGAACCTGCGCGGGTTGGTGGTGATCGACGAAATTCAACGCCGGCCGGACCTGTTCCCCGTGCTCCGCGTGTTGGCGGCTCGTGACCTACGTGGATATGAGTGGCTTCGACCTGAGCGAAGTGGGCGCGGCCTTGCAAAAGACGCTCCAAAGGAACTGCATTCGAGGGGATGTGTTCACACTGGAAAATAGGCAACTTGATCCGATGGCACGGCGTCAAAATAAACATCCCAAATCAATTTTTCAATCATAAACGTCCAAAATATCCCAAACATCCCACGTCAGTAAAATATTCCAATATGTCAAAACTGCTCCCGCAAGTGCTCATCGCGTTGTCTGACGGCGTGTCTGGAAGGCATTTATCCTCAAGGTACGGATGCATCCCATCCATATTGCCTCCGAAACGTGGAACGCGAAACTCGGACAGCCAGTGGAACCGGGTACTTCAAACCTCGGCCGAGCGATCAATATGTTGAGCGACGACGAAACGATGCAGGAATGAATAAAATGGAGTGGTTGTTTTAAAAAAGTGATGCGAGTTGAAAGGGTGGCATGAATCGCTTAAGTCGAGTTTGGTCTTTCGATCGAACTCGAAAAGAGGAAGCGGCATGACTGGAGGCGTGTTCCATCGGGCGATGGGTGTTGGAGGAGTATCGAGGATCCACAACCGGTCGCGATTCCAGCGCGGAGAATGCGGCATCGACAGACCGTTCGTCACGGTCTCACTTGAGGCGACGTCGGTCACACGGCGATCCGAGAGACGCGAAAAAAAGGGAAGCCCGGCTTCTTTGGAGAAGCCGGGCTTCAGGAATCTGACAAAGGGCGTCAACCTATTTTGAGCCTGTCAGGAAAATCCAACCAAAGGTCACTCGCGATCTCCGCGCGATGGCCGACACCTTGCGAGGCCATCGCTACCTGATCTTCAAATGGTTTAACGCTCAACGACCGAATTGGTTAGACCAGCAGTGCGTCGAATGTCAAAAAGCTGAAGGCTTCGTTGATCTCGCTCGCGCTGCCGAGGATCGTGTCAGCGGGGTCGCTCGCGATACCGTTGCCGCCACCGGCAAGGCAATCGACGCCCAACCCACCCACGATGGTGTCAACACCAGCTTCACCAAGAATCAAATCCGCTCCATCGTCACCCTTCAGCGAGTCGTTGCCTTCGCTGCCGAGCATTGTGTCGTTGCCAGCGGCACCTTCGATGGTGTCGTTGCCAGTGCCGCCGCGGAGGGCATCGTGGCCTGCTTGGCCCAGGATTTTGTCATTCCCCGCTTCGCCATCGACGACGTCGTTGCCGGCGCCGCCGTAGACCACGTCGTTCCCATCGCCACCCAGAATCTTGTCGAAACCGTCACGACCGTTGAGTGTGTCGTTCCCCACGCCACCGAACAGACGATCGTCTGCGATGCTGCCTGTGATCGAATCGTCGCCG
>CAYSHJ010000342.1:0-18412 GCA_964430385.1 uncultured Planctomycetaceae bacterium | reverse complement strand
GGCCGCAAAACCCCTGCACGGCTCGGCAACGAACGCTACGAACCGGGACGCATCAAAGAGGAGCAACCGGCCGACCCGAATGGATCCACCGGCGGCGGCAAGAAAGCCGGCTCGGGACGCCGCGGTCTGCAAGGTGGCACGCCACCCGACTTCGTGCGTGACATGGAACGACTCAGCGAGAAACAAGCCGGACTGCGCGAGAAGGCCGAGCAAGTCGCCAAGCAACTGGAAACCTCGAACATCTCCGGCCGCCGCTTGAACAAAGCGATCGACTTGATGAAGCAGTCGGAGACCGACCTCAAGAATCTGCGTTATGAAGACGCCTCGCAAAAGCGGAAAACCGCGCTCGGCCAACTGCGGGCGACCATGAACGGCGTCGATCAGGCGACCGCGATCCAATTGCATCGTGCTCGTGAGCTGCCCAAAGAACTACGGCAAGAGCTACTGCAATCGACCGACGCCGGATATCCCAAGGGCTACGAGTCGTTGTTGCAGAACTACTTCAAGGCGCTGTCGGAGGCGGAGAAGTAGTCGGAGAAAAAGGAAAAGTGCCGGCGTTGATGTTCCGACTGCACCTCGATAGTTTGCTCGCGGATTTCGTGGTCACGGAACGATTGTTCAACGATTCCCAATTTGCGCGAGGAGTGCAACATGAAAACGTGGATGACGAAAGTCGTGGCGTCGGGAGTGTTGGTGGCCTGTTTGCTGGGGGTGAGCATGCGGCCTGAGTTGACGGCCCAAGAGTCGGGCAAGTCGGCGAAGGCGGAGAAAGGGGACGCCGCGAAGGGGAAGAAGAAAGGGTCGTCGGTTGATCGATTGCCCGCCCCGTACGGCAAGATTGGGTTGTCGGAGGAGCAGCGCAAGAAGATCTACGATATCCAGAACAAGTACGAGCCGCAAATCGACGAACTGGAGAAGAAAATCGAAGACCTGAAGAAGCAGCAGGCTGCGGAAGTAGAAACCGTGCTGACCGCGAATCAAAAAGCCGAGCTGGTCAATCTCCGTGACGAAGCCAAGAAGAAAGCGGCAGAAGGCAAGAAGAAGTCCGAATGAGGTGACAGCAAAGACAAGAGGGACGCGGCTCGACGTTGCCCGACACCGGTGAAGTGTCGGCGAGACATGAGCCCGCCACGATTGTCGCCGCCAAGGATGTCGGTGTCGGGACCGGCATGAAAACCGGGCGTTTGCCAGAGTTGCTCGATCGCGTTGCGGATGTGCTGCTCGCGATCAGGCACTTGATAGACGGTCGGATGCAACGTCGATTTGGCTGGCAGGCAAGGAGATTCGAAGCCCCAAAGTTTCGCGAATTCACAAGGAAACGGACCATCCTCTCACGGCACGGCAACCGCCATTCCCCAACATGCCGCTCCGCGCGAACTGCCTTTGCCCAACGCTCGACATCGCACGGTCTGAAGTGTTGTTCGAGCACTTGCCGCACATCGCGGCCACTCACCCGCACGATCCCGCGCCCGCCCACTCCCGGAGCCGACGCCAAGGCTGCGATCGTGTCATCCAGCAACAGATTCATGAGTCCTTCAAGTCCGGCCGACGGCCGACTCGGCTTGCACCGTTCGTCGTGCCATCCCTCAAGTTACTCGCTCTTCTTCAAACGCGACCCATTCGGAGACGTTTTCGAGCAGCCAGTCGTGTGCCCGTTGAGATGTGTAGTTGTAGCGCGGACGTTCGCCATCTTCGACAAAGAAATCACAGCCATTCCAAGATGTTCCCAAAAGCTGATAACCACCTTCGTAGGTCGCGTGAATCCCAGGCTTGAATCGAATGTGCCAAAGTTCTCCAATCGCATCCGCCGTTTCGGGGGAGTGTTTACGGCGCTCGATGTAATTCCCGGGTTCATTACCGGCTGGGTACTTCATCTCTTCTGTGCCGTATGGCTCCCAGTTCCGCCATTCGACCTTGGTCACTTTCTTCTTGATGACTGGGCACACGTCGTAACCGGTGAGACCTGATTCCTGCAACTTCGTCAGAAATTCAGCCGTCACGACGACGTAGTCCCACGACGGGATTGAAATTGGGGGAATGAACGGACCTGTTCGCTCAAGTTCGAGTGCATCCCCGGCTTCCGACAGTGTCGCCATGCCATGAGCAAGGATGTCGCCGTAATCTCCCCAAGGTAGATCTCGTTGTTTCAGACGGTAAAAGCGCGTGGGCGACATTTCAGACGGCTCGCTATTGACCTCAGGCGAGAATTTCCTGCACGACTCGGCCATAGACATCGGTCAGACGGTAGTCGCGTCCGGCGTGGCGGTAGGTGAGGTGTTCGTGGTTGAAGCCGAGCAGGCGCAGGATCGTGGCGTGCAAGTCGTGGACGTGGACTTTGTCTTGGACGGCTCGGAAGCCGAATTCGTCGGTCGCTCCGTAGGCCATGCCGCCGCGAACGCCGCCGCCGGCGAGCCAGGTCGTGAAGCCGAGATGATTGTGATCGCGGCCGTCGTTCCCTTCGGTCGTTGAGGTACGGCCGAACTCACCACCCCAGATGACGAGCGTGTCGTCGAGCAGTCCGCGACGCTTGAGGTCATTGAGCAGCGCGGCTGTCGGCTGGTCGATGTCTTTCGCGAGGCGCTTTGTCTGGTCGTTGTGATTGCCGTGCGTGTCCCACGGCTGGCCGTTGCCGTAATAGATCTGTACGAACCGCACGCCGCGCTCGATCAACCGCCGAGCCATCAAACACGAATGGGCATAGTGCGACAGGCCGTACTCGTCGCGAACGGCTTCCGGTTCTTGCCGGATGTCGAACGCATCGGACGCGGCGAACTGCATGCGAAACGCGGTTTCCATCGAGCGAATGCGGCTTTCGAGCGCCGGCTCATCGGAGTGCTCGGACAAATGTTTCGCGTTCATCTGTTGCAGCAGATCAAGCTGCCGGCGCTGCTGGGGAAAAGTGAGAGCTTCGTTGCGCAAGTTCGGCAGCATCTTGCGCGGGTCGAGATCGCTGTGGTTGATGTACGTGCCTTGAAACTCACCCGGCAGAAAGGCACTCGCCCAGAGTTCGGCGAACCGCACCGGACGACCGGGACAGAGCACGACGTAACCTGGCAGGTCGTTGTTCTCACTGCCGAGTCCGTACAGAAACCACGAACCCATGCTGGGCCGTGTCGGCGTGATCGTGCCGTTGTTCATCAAGAACAGCGCGGGCCCATGATTCGGATTGTCAGTGTGCATCGAGCGAATGACGCAGATGTCGTCGATGCACTCGCCCAACCTGGGCAACAAGTCGCTGACCGGCAGACCGCACTCGCCACGCGGCTGAAATCCAAACGGCACGCCGAGCAGCCCGCCGGTTTTGTTCTCCGTACGGAACTCGACTTCCTTCGGCCGTTGTCCCGCGAACTGATTGAGCGCCGGCTTCGGATCGAAGAAGTCCGCCTGAAACGGCCCGCCGTTCATGAAAAGCTGAATGACGTGTTTTGCCCGTGGTCTGTGATGAGTTCTGGTCTCGTGGTGTTGAGCCGCGCTGGCTGACGTCGATTGTTCGTCGAGCAGCGCCGAAGCCAGCGCGACAGAACCCAAGCCGCCACCCACTCGGCGAAACATCGTCCGGCGTGAAAGAGGTGTGTTGAACATGGTGACAACTCACTCCACAAACTGAAATTCATTGCTGCCGAGCAACGCCTGAGCGTACTGCCGCCAGGCGGCCTCGCGCGAGACACCGTCGACCTCGGAGACTTTGAAAAACTCTGTTGCCAAATGAATCTCGTCGCCGGTCGCTTCGCGCTGGAACAATCGACGGTGAGCTTGCCGAATCTGTTCCGACAAGTCGCTGATCGGTTCCACCTGAACCCGATGTGCCAACGCCGCCGCGCGAGCTTGAAAGAACGAGCTGTTGAACAAGAAGAGTTGTTGCAACGGTGTCGTGGTCGGGACGCGAGCGGCGGTGTGTGACACGGGATCAGGGAAGTCGTGCAGCCGCAGGATATCGGACAACTCGCGGCGTTTGACGACCCCGTAGATCGTGCGTCGTGCATTGTTGGCGTCGCCGAGTTCGATAGGCGAGCCGCCAATCGACGTCGTCAGTTCGCCGGTCGCGGCGAGCATCGCGTCGCGCCAGGCTTCGACGTCCAACCGCCGCAATGGCATCCGCGCGAGCCACACGTTGTCGGGATCACTCTTTGAGCGCTGGCTAGCGGGGCGGCTTAAGCCCCCCGGTTTATCCGATTGGCCATCGACGAAATTGTCCGCAGCGACTTCTGGCTGTATCCGACCGGGGGGCTGACGTCCCCCGCTAGCCTGTCGATAGCAGGCCGACAACACGAGTTCGCGATGTAGCCACTTGAGCGACCAGCCATGTTCGATGAATCGGGCCGCGAGAACATCGAGCAACTCGGGATGTGTAGGCCGTTCGCCCTGCGTACCGAAGTTGCTCGGCGTTGTCACCAGCCCCCGGCCAAAATGCTGCGCCCAGACGCGATTGACGATCACTCGCGCGGCGAGCGGCGCGGCGTCGGAGATGATCGCTTCGGCCAGTTCTCGCCGTCCACTGCCATCACGGAACGGAATCGGCTCGCCCGGCGAGAGGACCGACACGAAACGTCGCGAGACGACCAAACCGAGGTTTGCCGCGTTGCCACGCACATGAACGGCGACATCTTGCGGTTCGTTTGCTTTGTATTCCAACTTCGTCCGATGTGGCCCGTCTTGAAGAACATGCAGGCTGGCTTCGGTGACGGCAAACGCCAACGGTATGTCCAGGTTTGGCGTCTTGCGGAGTTGCGCGATCTCCACGCCAAGCGACTCTGTTTTCTGCATCGTCTCTTGTTTTGTTGTCTCAGTCGCGTTCGCGTCAGCCGCCATCTTTTGCAGTTTGTCGATCTCGGACTGAAGCTCTTTGATCTTATTGCGAGCCTGAGCAGCCAGCGTTGCCAGATCGGCTGCAATGATCGGACGGTCGTCGAGGTGAATGCTTGCCAGCACTCCCGCGAGGCCGTAGTAATCGCGCTGTGTGATCGGATCGAATTTGTGATCGTGGCACCTTGCGCATGCGAGCGTCAGACCGAGGAACGTGCCGCCGATGGCCTCGATCCGTTCCTCCCACTCTTCGGCGACGACTTGCTTGATGACGTTGTGATCGAGTTTCAGCTCCTTCCAATACGAGGGGCTGAGTCCGAGAAACCCCAGCGCGGCGACGTCGGGCGGCTGGAAGTTCGGCAGTAAGTCCGCCGCAAATTGTTTGCGGACGAACTCGTCATACGGCATATCCTCGTTGAACGCTCGCACGACCCAATCGCGATAGAGCCACGGCTGCCCGTCCCCTTGCCGCCAGCTTTCGCCGATGTCGCAATACCTCGCGAGGTCGAGCCAGTATCGCGCCCAACGCTCGCCATATTGCGGCGAAGCGAGATATCGCTCGACCAATCGCTCGCAAGCGTCCGGTGAATCATCAGCCTCGAACTCGCGGACCTCGTCGATCGTCGGTGGCAGCCCGAGCAGATCGAACTTGATTCGCCGAATGAGCACTCGCCGCGGAGCTTGCCCTGACGGTGAGAGGCCGTGTTCCAGTTGTGCGGTGAGAATGAAGTCATCGATGTGAGTGCGCGGCCAGCCTTGTAGCTCCGGCCCTTGTGGCCGAGATTCGCGTCCGAGATTACTCCGGCCACAAGGGCCGGGGCTACAGAGCGGCTGAAACGCCCAATGTTTCTTTCCTTCCGCGATGTCGATTTGCCGCCGAGTGGACGTCGCGCCGATGGATGCAGAAAACGGCAGACCGCGACGCACCCACTCGGTCAGCACGGCGATTTCGGTCTCCGGCAGCTTGCCCGACGGAGGCATCTGCACGTTCTCGTTGTCGTACCGAATCGCCTGGACGAGCAGACTCTTCTCGACGTCTCCCACCATCGCCGCTGGCCCGCTGTCACCACCGGCGAGAATCCCCTCGCGGCTGTCGAGTAACAGTCCACCCTTCAATTTCTCCGCCTTCGCCGAGTGACATTCAAAGCAGCGTTGAACCAGCAGCGGTCGAACTCGTTTCTCGAAGAAGTCGAGATCGGCCGCCGTAGTGGTTTCGGTTTTCGGCGAAGTTTCCTGTGCCAAAAGATTCGCCGTCCCCGCAAGGAGGACGGCGAGTGCGATCAAACAGCTTTTCATACTCACACCTTCAACAACTCCATCGCCTCGTCGCAGCCGGCGGCGGGGGAGCCGTATTCGCTGGCGGTGACACGAGCCAAGGCGGTGAGTTGGCGCCAACGGAACGGTTGCCGCATGTTGACAAACTCTTCGCTGGCGGTGCGGTAGTACTTCTCGGCGTGCAGCGCACCGTCCTCGGTAATCGCGAATCGCAGCAACAGGTCGAGCACCGGTCGAGGCGATTGACGCAGTTCACCGCAAAGGTGAACGAGCGCGGCGGCGCGAGATTGATCGTTCGCGCGGATCGCCTCTTCGGCTTCCTTCAGCAGCGTGTTGGGATCGCGCGTCGTGATCTTTTCCAGATGCGCGGCGTGCGGTCGGGGCTGCCAGTTGAGGAAGTCGCCGCCACGGTTGACTCGGTCATAGGCGACTTGAAACGCGGCCAGGATCGTGCAGGCAAACTGATTGCGAGCGTTGCTGAACTTGACCATGTTCCGCCAGGCATTCGCCGAGTCGGACGCATGCACGCCGATCGAGTCGCCATGCACGCTGCCCAGCGGTTTGCCTGGTTGAGTCTCGCCTTCCCGGCGGCCGGAATCGCGCAGCACGAGTTGATTTGCGGCCAGCGAAACCGCTTCGCAGATCGCATCGGGTGCGATCCCTTCCGCCAATGCTGCTCCCGCAGCGTCGGCGGCTTGCTCGGCGGTGGACTTGAAGAGCATCTGACTGAAGGTATCGACCCAAGCATCGTCGGGCACTCGCGTGCCCGGCGTGCGGCCAGCGAGTTTGTGCTGATCGAACATCTTTGGCAACAACGCCCGCGGCCGATCGAATTCCGCACTGCGGTTGTCTCGGCGTTCGCTTTTCACGCAGTAGCGAACCGACTGCCGCAGCATCGTGAGAGCTTGCTCGGACCCGACGAGATCGAGCAATGCATACGCTCGATACGGCAGCACGACGCGATGCACTTCGGTGTTGTCGTCCACCGCATACATCACCGCGTTGAAAGCGTCCTCCGGCGACGTGGCCGCCGCCGCGAAAGTTTGCTCGGCGATGTTGATGTCTTTGCTGTGAACGGCGTCTCGCACCGCGTCCCCCGGCACGACTCCCGCCGGCAGAGTTCCCGCAGTGACCGGATGCAGCACCTCTTTACTGCGACCGCCGAATTCATGAATGCGATTCGTGTTTCGATACAGCACCTTCAGGACGGGCAACGCTTGTTTCTCGGTCGGCAGTTCCTGAGACATCTGATAGGCCGGCATCATGGCCAGCATGGTGTGGAAGCCGATGGAGTCTTCGCCGCCAAACGTGCGAGCGTTCGCCAGTGCCGCCGCCGCGACAAGTTGGCGCAGCTCTGTGCCATTGTGCATCTTTTCGACCAGCGCGGAGAGCAGCTTGTTGACCGGCGTGTCCTGCATCAGGCCGACGAGTGGCTCGAGACTGCCGAATGTCAACGCATTCGCGTCCGAGCCTTCCGCCGCCCTCGCCGTAGACAACCCCAGGTCCAGAGCCGTGCTGTAGCCGACTCCCGCGACCAACATCCCTCGACCCACATCCGCCAAGAATTCGCGACGAGAACGACGCATGATTGACCTCCCAACCGGAACCACGGAACAGAGGCTCGCACAGCGCGGGCGACACGTGGCGAATAGTGTAACGTTGCAGGTGCTGGTCGTTGCAAGAATCTTGGAGATTCTTGATCTCGTGACAGGCGAGCTGGGTGGCGTCAACCCCCGGGCGTGTTCCGGCCTGTTTTTTGTCCGGGGGCTGACACCGCCCGGTTCGCCGATGAATGTTGCTACTTCTTCATCCGCGACATCAGCCACTTTGAGTACTCGACGTGAGCGTAGAAGATCACGTTGACGCCGAGTTGGTAGCAGGCTTCGGTAATCTCCGGTTTGACGCCGGCATGGCCGTCGGCCCAGGCGTCGCCGATGTCGCCGGGGTGGTAGTACGCGACGAGGCGGCCATCAAGTCGCCAACCGAGTGCCTCTTTGCCACCATGCGGGGCGACATACGGCAGAAACGGAATCGCGAAGGGAACGCGATGGATGACGTCATCCAACGGCACGGGAGTCGGTTTGATGTTGGGCAGCACCTGCCGCATCATGGCCAGGACTTGGCCGTGAAAGTGGCCGCTCCCACCGTTGTCGATGAACAGCATCCCATGTTTGTCGAGCATGAATTCACGCAGCGTCTTCGCGTCGCTCGCCGACAGTGAAATGTTCTTCTCGCCGGTCAGGTAAACGTACGGAGGAGACTTCTCGGCTGGGAAGGCTTTCAACTGCGCGATGCCGCGGACCTCTTCCTTTTCGGCAACCTTTTGCTGAGTTCGCAGACCGTACTCACGGAGCAGGTTCTCGCCGGAGAAGAACGACATGTCTTGATCCCAGTCGCCGCCGGAATACTCCAAACGGATGAAACGGACTTTGCCCTGACTGGTGCCGGGGCCGAAGCCCGATCCGTCACCGTCACCAAAACCAATGCCGCTGCCAGTCCCGCCGCCAGCTCCACCCTTGCCCAGACCAGCGGTATAAAGGTGATCGGTGACTTGAGCGAGTTGCAGCTTGACGTCATCAATCGGCGGAGCGTTAAAGAGGATCGAGCTGTAGGGGTTGATGACGAGCTTTCGTCGAGTCACCTTCTTCAATTGCACTTGTTGCTGGACGAGCGAAGCCATCTGCGCACGACCGCCGCCACCCCCTCCGCCGCCTCCACCGCCGGGCATTTCGTAGCTGTCACGTCCGCCTCGCAGCATCGAGATCAACACACTGACGACGAAGAAAAACACCACATAGCTACTGAGTACCGTCAACGATTGGTTGAGCCGCTTGTTGTCGCGGCCGTAGTACCAAGCTTGCGTGTCGAGCGGATTCCAAATTCGTCGCCAAGCACGAGTGCTGATGGGGTGCAAACCGAAGCTGTTGACGCCCTCTTGCTGCGATTCGTAATGCCGGCTCGCCTTCTCGACAAGCCAGATGGCCCAACCCAACCCGATGAAAAACAGGACGCCCTGTCCATAGGTCAGCAACGGACTACGGAACGGTCGGAGGCGATCTTCGGAAGCAGCGAAGAGCGCTCCTAACCAGCAGAGCAGCGCGGCGACGGTGTACGCGAACGCCTTCACCCGAACCGAACTTCGCAAAGTCCACCGCACCCAGCCGGCCGAGACCAACACCGGCACAATTGCCAGTCCAAAGCGCATGGGCCGCCCCAGGCGTTGCGTGTCGATCCATTCCAACTCGATCGCGATGCCCGCCAACACGAGCAGACTCGTGGCGATCGCCGCTACTCGGAATCGGTGGTGTTGGGGGTCGTCTGGCAGCATTCTGAAAATAACCGTGCAGGCGAGCGGGGGGCGTTAGCCCTCCGGTTGTTGGAATCTCATTCGACTTCGGACGAACCGGAGGGCTAACGCCTCCCGCTCGCCTGATGATCTTTCTTTGGTTACTTGATGTCCTTCAGCAGGTCTTCCACCGAATCTTCGAGCGGGTTCTTCTTGGGATCGCTTTTCTTGACGTCATCGACTCCGAGTTTCTTGAGTGCCTTGGCGCTGACTTTGGGTTCGCCGCCGACAGCGGTCGTGGCGGTGGCCGACTCGCCTGCAGCCGCATTCCCATCCGCGGAGTCCTGCGATGCCGCCCTTGCCTGCTCCTTGTCTTGAGTGGCTGCGGCGACTGCCGGTTTCCCGCCCTTCTTTTTCTTCGGTCCGGAACCGAACACAAATGGTCCGATGGTCAACAGCGCCATCAGCACGACCGTGACGATCGAAGCCATCGCGATCCCCTGCGTGAGGCTGGCTTGATTCATTGAGCCTAGCACCTCATCCGGGCTGTTGCCGCGCAGTTGCTCCGTGAGTCCGAGGACGTCGACTCCACCTTGGCCGTTTCGTGGACCAGTCTGTTCCGGGGACAGCCCCCGCTGATTCGCACTCGTCTTCGCCGAGAAAGTTGATTTCAATTGCATTGCTTGGTCTCTCGTTTCGTAACTCAGGCGTCTCGCCTGTGATCGTTGCTGGATTCCGAAGCAGGCGAGACGCCTGCTTTACGTCAATCTTGTCGTTGCAGGATATGAATGATTTCGCCGCCCGCCTGGCTGACGGCTTCGATGACCGGCTCGAAGCGCGAGGCGGCGGTGGCTTTGTCGATTTTCAGAACCACGACGCGCTTGCCAGCCGGGTCGCTTCCCAATTCGTGTTCGATCGCGTCCTTCAGTTTTGCCGGGTTGATCTCGGCTCCGTTGAAATAAACTCTATTGTTCTGATCGACAACCACACTGCACCGCGAATTACCCGCGCTTTGCAATTGAGCGGCACTGGCCGGACGCCACATCAAATGACTGTCGTCCTGCGTCTTGGCCATCATGATGAAGAACAACACGAGGTTGAACGCGATGTCGGCCATCGCGACCGCAGGCACACCCGGCGAGAGTTTTTGACGCTTGATCTTCATTGCACTTGGACCTGCTGCTCCTCTTCTATCTGCAACGTCGTGACACCGCCCGCCTGTTCGATCCACGTGGTGATCTTGATCCAGTGCTCGTAGGGCGTGTCTTTCTCGCTCTTTACGAGCACCACACGCTCCTCGACTTTCTTTTTACCTCGCAACAGATCCCGAATTCGCGGCAGGAAGTCTGCCATCCGAACTTGTTCTCCGTTGACGCTGGCCGTCGAGCGCGTCAGCGAGACTTCGATGTTTTCCGTCTGCTGAGGCTGATTGGCCGTTTGCTTATTGGCTGCCGGAATGTCTTGCTTGCGACCGTCGGACGGCTCGGTTGACGCGCAGACGACGAAGAAAATCAGCAGGTTAAACGCGATGTCCGTCAACAAGACGGCCGGCGGTTCAACCATTTGTTCGGAGGCGTGATGACGAAAACGCATGACTTGAATTAGACCGAAACGGGGACTGTTTCAGGACGAACCGACTCCGTTCGTTCGCGGTTCGGAGTCTGCGTCGCGATCCGCAGAGTGACCGCTTCGACGAGTTCCGTCGCCGCTTCCTCAACTTTCAACACGTACCGGTTGATGACCGTGGTGAAGTAATTAAATGCGACATAAGCCGGGATGCCGACGATCAAGCCCCACACCGTGACCAGTAGCTTGAGCTGAATGCCCGCGGCTGCTGCTTCGATGATGTTGGTCTGACCCATCTGGGCGACAATGTCCTGGAAAAGGATGATCATGCCCCACACCGTTCCGACCGAGCCAACCATCGGAGCCACGCTCGACACGGTGGCCAGAATCGGCAAGTGCTTTTCGAGTGCCGCGACGATGTGGATGCCGTAGTCCTCCATTGCTTTGATGACCTGCTCTTCAATCTTCGCCGGGTCGTAATTGAGCTTTCGCAAAACGACGTACTTGCGCAATCCCGCCGTGAGCACCGCCGCGCTGGGGCCACTCTCGCGCGAACACAACTGCAACGCCTCTTCCGCCTGATCGGCTTGCAGCAGTTCCAGCACGCGCGCACGCAGTTCGCGGCTATCGCCAGAGATCAGGCTTAACGTCCGCCAACGTTCGATGATCACGCCAGCCGCCAGAATCCCCATGAACAGAATCGGCCACATGAAAAAGCCGCCATCGATCATCAGCCCCATCGCGCCGGAGTGCATGATGCCGTCGATCAGGCCCAGGAGCCCCAACCCCGACGCACTTGAGCCAGCATCCGCCTCCGCTGGCTTTTCGTCCTTCTTGGCTTCGGCCGGCGGAGCATTCGCCTCACCAGTGACCGGCTGAGACTCAGCATCCGAAAAGCCGGGAATCGACGCTTTGACGCTCTTGCCATCCGGCGGAGTCGGCTGCGCCGGGGCGGCAGCGGTCGGCGGTGCCCCCTTCTTGATGCCTTGCTTGGCATCGAGTGCATCGAGCGGGTCTTGAGCCAACAACGCCAGTGCGAGGATCAGGTGAGTCATAAAGAAACTCTCACAGGCTAGCGGGGGGCGTTAGCCCCCTGGTTGGTGGGAACTCGTCTCGACAGGATTCAGTGAAGCGATCGCATCAACCGGAGGACTTAAGTCCCCGGCTCGCCGAGAAGCAGTTGCTCGGGGAACATAGAACTCACGGCGATCGATCGTCTGCGTTCGCTCGTTGACGACCAGCTTGGAGGATTCGTGATCATCAATCACCCAAATCAAGAGCGGGTTCGGTTGTCGGCGGATGTAATCGATTGCGGCTTCGATTGCGGCTTCACCGCTCAGCTTTTGTTTCGACCCGCCTTCGGTCCACCAGGTATCGCTTTTCGGGCGTTCAAACTTTCGATTGAGGCACCTGCTGCCGTAGCTCTTGAAGTCCCCAAGAATCTTTTCCGGTTCGGGATCACCAGGGACACCAACCACAAGGTGGATGTGCGACGTCATGATTCCGACGGCGAGCAATCGCCATTTGCGGTGCGTTGCGGTTTCTTGAAACTGATCGAACAGGTCTTCGGCTTGAAGGAGGCTCAAATAGATTGGCGGGGCTTTCAGTGAATTGAACGAATACGCCGCAAGCCGCACATTCGGAGCATTGGGCGGGGCAACTGGATTGCGGAGCACGCTTCGAGGTCCGTCTTTAGTCTTTCCTGTGAACCCCCGCGCGTCACCTGGAAGCCAGGTGCCGTATGTGGTCCAGCTCAGAAACCAATGACGATCCATAAACTACACAACTTTCAGGCTAGAACTACACAACTTTCAGGCTAGCGGGGGGCGTTAGCCCCCCGGTTGGTGGAAATATCACAGGGTGTTAGCAAGGAAATGATTGACTGTTCGTGGCAACCGGGGGGCTGACGCCCCCCGCTAGCCTGGATTGCGTTCTCACTGGTTTTCGATCGCGTTCGCCTCCGCTTCGAACTGCTGCAACATTTCTGGTAATGCCAGTCGGCCACGAGCGTATTTGGCCGCGTCACTCGATGGGTGATTCCAGCGGCAGTTGTTGTAGCGGCGGAAAGCTTCGGACGTCGCGCCCGCCATTCGAAAACTCTCGCCGGCCCAGAACAGCGAATCGGCGGCGAGAGGATCATCCGGGAATTGCTTGCCGAAACGGTCGAATGACTTGCCGGCGTCGGTGTATTTTTTGGCTTTGTAGAAGCACTGGCCGACACGGAAGGCCATCTTCGGAGCGTGCTGGTGTCCCTCGAACTTTTCGATGAACTTTTCGCCGACTTGAGCGGCGATCGTGTATTCCTCGGCCTTATAGAAGTGGTCGCTGATGCGGATCATGACGCTGGAGATCAGTGGACTCCTCGGGTACGTCGCGGCGAGCGTCACGTAGGCTTCCAGCGCCGCGTCGAAGTCGCCGCGTTCTTCGTGACACTGAGCCAGCTTGTACTGCGCATCCGGTGCGAGCAAATGATCCGGGTGATGATTGACGATCTCTTCGTAGGCGTTGAGCGCCTCGTCCCACTGCCCCAACTCCTGCGCGAACTGGCCAAGCAGGTATTGAATACGCGGCACATACTTCGGATTGGGATAATCCTCCATCACTTCATGCAGAATGTGTCGGCCCGCTTCCAGATCGGCCAATTCTTCGTCTTTGCGGGCTAGAGCCTTGTGTGACTTGAACAACTCGAAGAAGCTCTCGGCAATGCGGAATTTGGTTTCGACGGCGAGCCGTTCGTCGTTGAACGTCTTGGAGAATGCGGCCACGAGACCATCTGTGCCGATCACGACCGGGATCGACTTTTCCAGTTCAAGTTTGCCGCTTTCGGAACTCGCCGCCGGATCGACATAGCGCACCTTGACCGTGTCACCGAAGTAGCACTCGATGACCGGCACATCGGCGTTGAGGTTGTCCGGCGTGGGCTTTTCGCTCGACTTCAGTTGCAGCGAACCGGTGAAGACACCGCTATGAGCCAGGGTTTCCTCGAGCCTTGCCGTTTCTTTCTCACCGAACTCGGTGGTGATCTCGATAGTGACGTAA
Source organism: uncultured Planctomycetaceae bacterium (assembly GCA_964430385.1). GTDB lineage: Bacteria > Planctomycetota > Planctomycetia > Planctomycetales > Planctomycetaceae > CAYSHJ01. Next base: position 4,443 of record CAYSHJ010000342.1, on the reverse strand, counting down.
TCGCGTTCGTCCGACGAATCTTGATCGGCGTCGGTGACTTGCAGATACAACTTTTCGCCGACGCGGAGTTGCGTGATCGCATTGTCGTAGTCGCGATCGACGATGCCCAGCACACCATTGCTGATCAGGCGAGCTTGCGCGGCAACGGTCGGAATCTCCGGCTTCGGCGGCGCGGCGGGTTGAGCCGCGTTCGTCGTTCCGCCTTTAGGCGGTGCTCCCGTCTTCGGCGTACCGGTCCCCGATTTGGTCATCGCAGGATTCGCAGTCGTCTTCGTGGTCGGCGCTGTCGTCTGTGCGCCATTGGTTGGTACGGCAGAAGTCTTTGGTGACTCGATTCCGCCTGAAGGCGGGACGACGAGCTTCTTCGCGTCGGGCCGTCGTTCATCGGCATAGGTTGCGATGATCTGGTCTTTGCCCGTGAGGTTCAGCACGCGCGTGACCAAGCTACGGTCTTTGCCGGAGTTGGTTTGCGATTCATCGAGCTTGCCGCCGCCGATCAAGTTGCGAGGCATTTCGGACGCGAGTGGAATCACATCCGCGCTCGCCTTGCTGCCGAGTTGCAGAATTACCTGTCCGAGGAAACGGCCTTCTTCGAGTGCCCAGCGTTCTGCATCGACCGTCTGATAAATGCCGAAATGAGCGTGCTCGCCACTGATGACGCAGCGAGCTTCGATCTTCGCTCCGTCGGCCGTGGTCAGCGTAACGAGCACTTCGGACTTGCTGTCCTTGGCCATGTCCGGGTCGATGACCTCGATCGTCAATGGGGCCTCGAACGCAACCTGAGCGACTTCCTTGCGGTCCTTCACGTCCGTTTCTTTGAGGTACACGGCCTGTGGGGCCGTGTTCTGTTTCGGGTTGCCGGGGACGACGCGCGTCTCGACGATCCGAATTTGCGCCGTCGTCGGCTTGTTGACGTACACAACCGATTCCCGTTTGACCGAATGGCCAGGGAACGTGTTTTGCGCGTCGAGATACCGGATGACGATGCGGTCGCCCGGTTTGACCTTCAGCTTTCCATCGGAGTTGTCATTTTCGGTAGCGGCTGTGCCAGCCAAGACCGTGTCGATCTCCTTCGTGAACGTGCCGCTCTGATTCAGTTCCCGTTCGATGGCCGACAGCTTGATCGGCTCGCCATCATTGACCGAGACCTCGAATTCCAGCGTGTCCTGTCCAACGGTCGTATCCAGGTCGTAGTCGGTGATCTCGACGACGAAGCGTTCGCCAGGATCGGTGCGAACGACCGTCTTCGTGATGTTCTGCACTTGGCCGTTGTCGAGTCTCACGAAGTCGTAGTTGATTGCTCCGACGCTCGCGTTGTAGTACGTGGCGAACAGTTTCGCGCTGAGCAGCAGTGAGGTCGTGTTTTCGTTCTGCGTGAACTCATCGGTGTAGCCCGCCGTGACGACGTCGCCGCCGGCGATCTCCAGCGTGTTGTTGTTCGAGAGTTCAAGCACGTCGGCGTCGGTCGGGATGTAAAGGCGTTTGGTGTCGTCCGCGGCTTTGCCGGCTTCCACCTTCGAGTGCGCAATGCCTCGGCCGCCGATCTCGACATGATTCACGGCGATGGCGTCGCCGAGATATTCGTTGACCTTGAAGCGGACATACCGCAGATCGTTCGACGGGAAACGGAACTCCCACGCACCGGGCGTTTGCACGACGCGAGCGTCCGTTGCGGGGACGAGTTTGGCGGAGCGCAGTTCCATCAGACCGCCGCCGATGATCGCGGTCGGCTTGATCGACAACGTTTGCTTGCCAGGCTTGTCGATGATGATCGTACCGAAGCGTGTGAGCTGTGCGACGGTCCAATTGCCGGTATTCGGGACGATTACTTTCAACGTCGCACCGGCACATTCGAGGTCGAGCGTCGAACCGCCTCCACCGCCGTGAGCACACTCCAAGAAGACGTCATAGACGCCTGGCTGAGCGCCGTCGAATTCCCACACGGCCGCATCTTCCAACGCCTGCCAATAGCCGATTTGTGCCGGATTCCGTTCCTTGACGACTCCGAATTGCTCGGTCTTCCTGGTGAGTTTGATCGTGTCGATGCCCAACGCAATCTCCAGGCGAGCGGGGGGCGTCAGCCCCCCGGTTCGTGGAGCGTCTGGCGACTTCGGATCAACCGGGGGGCTGACGCCCCCCGCTAGCTTGTCGAGATTTTCGAGATCAAAATCAGATTTCAGGAACGGGCCGAGTTGGACTTGCTGCCGATTGATGTCGGCGCGCGCCCAGATCGCCTGCGAAACCTGCGTGGCCTGATTGACGGCGGCGAAGATCGTGACGTCATGCAAACCTTGTCCGAGCCACACATCGACCGTGCGGTTGCCCGGACCGAGCGGCACTTCAAGCACTCCGTCAATCGCCAACGCGGTTGTCACACCTTGAATCTGCAGGCGTGCGGCTCCGGCTTTCGGCTGCACGAGCTTGCCGGACCAAATCACTCCGAACGGTTTCTTCGAGTCTTCCGCGTCGTCGGCTCGTGACCACAGCAGGCCATTGACGACGTCTTCTTCTTCGCTGGGCTTGTTGCTCTTTGCAAGCTGCTTGACCTGATCCCACGTGGTGAAGCCAGTAAAGTTTCCGGCAAAAACGCGACGACGCATCGCGGCATATTCGTCGAACAACTTGTCAGCCTTCACCGGTTCCGGATGTGACGCGAGGTGGAACCAAAACTCTCCGTCGTTGCTTCCGAGCACTTCACCGCGAATCGGGATCTGCGTCTCCGGCTTTGGCGACCAAATCTTCACACGATCGACCGGGTTGAGGTCTTTCATGTCGATGGTCAGGAACTTGGGCACCGCTCCGTCTGGTTCGCTGAGCCAATAGGATTCCTGTTTCTTGTCGATCGACATCAGCGGGCTGTGATCAATCGACGTGTCGCTGGCAAGCGCGCCTGCCGGCAGCTCGCCGGTCGGAGCGATGCCCTCAAAAATGCCGGTGTGCGGACCGGTTTCCTTGACCGCGACCTGCACTTGATCGCCGCTGTCGGCCGTAAGTTTGACGAAGACGGTGTCCTGCTCATCAGTCAGATCGCGATCTGGGTCGGTCACTTTGAGAAAGATCTGATTGCCCGGCTTGACCTGATTCTTCGGCCGCACCTGAGTCCGGCGATTGCGTTCGTTGTCCTGCTCTTGCTCCTCGCGAGCCAACTTCTGCGAGAACGTTTCTTCTTGATCATCGACGATCTTCTGGCTGGCGATTTCAAACCGTGCGTTCGACGCGATCTTAATCTCGACGTCGGACAGCGGGACGCTCTTGAACTCTTTCTTGAACTCGTCCGGGTAGTCGCACTTGATTTGATCCTTGCCGGTGAGTTGCAACACCTTGTCGCGTTTCTTGACCTGCCCGAGGGCCGTTTCGAGATCGGTGCGGAACAACCCTTTGCCCGCACCACCGCTGGTCAGATAAACGATCTCCTCGTCGCCACCGGGGATCGTCCTGACGATCACCGGAATCTTGTTGTGGCCGCGGCTGATACCCAGGTCGCTGTCTTGCACAACGATCGACAACGCCTGTCCCGGCGCATGGAACCGCTTGCTGGATCGCCCCAGCCTTCCCACTGTCCGGAGCAAATTGAGCTGATCCATGTAGCGTTCTTCTGAGCCGTAAACTTCGGCAAGATTGAACAGCGCCTGATTCGCCAGCTCGATGTTCGGCACGCGGTCGAGCACGTTGCGGAAGATCAGCCGCGCTTCGTCTTGATCGCCACGGCGATGTGCGAGCACCCCCCGCAGGAACTCCGCTCGCACGACAACTTCGGCCTCACGGCTCGTCGCCAGTTTCTCAAAGACCGCTTCGGCTTGGTCGTAAACCTTCTGAGCCATGAACGTCTCGCCGATACCGAATTCCGCTTCGGTCGAGTAAGGCGTGTTCGGGAAGCGATTGATGACCGTCGTGTATTCCGAACGGGCGACGTCATATCTCTGCGCGTTGTAAAAATTCTTGGCGAGCAGCAATTGCACGCTAGCCTTCGTCGGCGCGTCGAACGTGGTGCTCATGTCGTTCTTAATCAGCCACGATCGCAGCGTGTCTTCGACCTTTTCGGAATTCTCATTGCCGCCGGCCGCCATCAGGTTCTGGCAGACGAAGATGACCAGATCGACCGGAACCTCGTCACGGAAATCATCAAACAACTTCTTGTTGGCCGTGTAGGCTTCGATCGCTAGACGCTCATCGCCCAGTCGCAGATACATCGCCGCTTGCAACAGCGGTGCGATCGGCGATTTTTCGTCGATCGTCAGCCCGACAGCACCAATCCGCGTGTAGCACTGGCTGACGAGGTTGCGGCCCGTCGCCTTGCGAGGCTCATCGACGTTCGGAATGTTCGTGAGCAATCCCGTCAGCAGCGTCGCCGCGCTGATGTAGTCCTTGGCCGCCATTTGCTGCTGCGCCACGACCATCAACTGGTCCCAACGGTAGGAGTCCGCGTACAGTTTGCGAGTCGCG
>CAYSHJ010000341.1:0-1909 GCA_964430385.1 uncultured Planctomycetaceae bacterium | reverse complement strand
GAGCCCAAATACTTGCCCGCGGCCTTCGCCTTGGTCGCGACGGTCCGGATCGCGTCCAAGACTTGCGGATGAGTCGTCTCGCCCAGACGTCCCATGGATCCCGAAAGATCTTGTGGTCCCATCACCAGCGAATCGAGCCCTTCGATTCTGACCACCTCGTCAATCTCCGCCAGCAGTTCGACGGTTTCAACTTGAGCCGTGACGAAGATGTCACGATTGGCCTGGGCCAGATACGCCTGTTGCTCGAGGCGGCCGTACTGCATGGGACGTCGCGGTCCAAAGCCGCGTGTGCCCAGCGGCGGGTATCGGCAGGCGGACACGAAGTCGGCCACTTCTTTCGCGGAGTAGGAGCGCGGCAGAATGATCCCCTCCGCGCCGGAATCCAGCACGCGCTTGATCCAGGCGACATCGTTATTCGGAATGCGAACGATGGAGGCCACGCCGCCGGCCCGAGCGGCAATCAGGTGACCGAGCATGGACTCGGTCGTCATGGCATTGTGTTCCAGGTCGATCCAGACGAAGTCGACACTGGCAGCCAGCGCTTCGGTGACGGTCGGATCGGTCATCGTAATCCCCGCGCCGAGCACGATCTCACCGGCCCGCAGCTTGTCCCGCATTTTCTGAATGTGTGTGCTGATCATGATGTCCTTTTCAAAGTCGATGCAACTGGCCGACTCGTCGTAGCTGAATTCGCAAGAATTCACTCCGTCTACCAGGGTCGTGCGGCTGAATTCTTGCGAATTCAGCGACAGCATGCACTGATGGTGGAATTGAAGCGTGGCACGACCTGGGTTGCGAACAACTCCAGACTGTGCAGCCAGTGCTGGCGATCGTCCCAATCATGAGCCACGAGCACGAGCGAGCCGAAGGGGCCGATCCGCTCACGAAGTTGCAACAACTGGGACGCCACATGTGCGGGGTCTCCGGCGATGACGACCTCATCCAGGAAGTAATCCAGGTTGCAGTCCGTGTCACTCTGCGAAGCGTCGCGCTTCCACATCGAGACGCCGTTCGGTGCCGTTGCCTGCGTCAGGTTTAGAATATATTGAATGCACGAACCGAGTGAGTTTGTTCTGGCAATCCGCCGCGCCTCGTCGGTCGAATCCGCAACGAAGACATTGCGGGACACGGCCCAGTCGGACGGATTGGCAACTCGGCCGGCGACCGCGGCGGCTTTGGCATACGTCTTCCATTGCTCGGCCAAAGCGTCCGCGTGGAGCAGGTGGTGACTGATGAAGCGGAAGCCGCGTTCGGCAGCCTTCTGCAAACCCACCGATGAGCGACTGATGCTCGGAACGTAGATCGGTGGATGCGGCTGCTGGAACGGTTTGTGGAGATGTCCCACACCAAACCGCGGATGCAGATGGTCTTTCATCCGCACGTTCCAAAACTGACCCTGGATGTCGATGGGGACATCGCCCTGCCACAACTTCAGAATCATGTCGATCGCTTCGGAAACACGGGCTGCCGTGTCCTCGGGATGCGTGCCGAAAATCTCCATGTCCGTCGGAATGGCTCCTGGCCCAAAGCAGACGTTGAGTCGTCCGTGCGACAGGTGGTCGAGAAACGCCAGCCGACCAGCAACATGCACCGGATGGTGGTACTGCAAACAAACCGGAGCCGGCCCGACCCGAATGCGTTTCGTCAGGCCGAGCACCTTCGCCAGAAAGATCTCCGGCATCACGATGTTCTCGACGCTCGAAGAATGATGCTCGCCGACCCAGAAGTCATCGAATCCGAGTTCCTCACATTTGACGGCTAACTCCAAATCCTCGTCGAGGCACTGAGCCAACGGTTTCATTGGCGGGTGAATCGGCATCACGAACATTCCGAGTCGCAGCGGTGTCGCACTGGTCATGGACTCTTCCTTACAGAAAGAGATTGCGGATCGGCTCTCCCTCGCCGACAC
>CAYSHJ010000340.1:0-2594 GCA_964430385.1 uncultured Planctomycetaceae bacterium | reverse complement strand
ATAAAGAACCATTCATAATGCCCCTCTTTGTTTGAACCTGTTCAAGCAATTGTCGTTTGGTTGCGATTCTTGGGTTTTGTCAGGGTTGGTGGCGTTTTCTGCAAGGCGCTGCGGTTGTGATCCGTCAGTTGTTGTAGGCGGTGGAGTTCGTCCGCGTCAGCCCAGAGGATCCAACTGTCGCCGACGCGATCGGCGTGGACCCAGCCGCGACGACGCCAAGTGTTCAGCGTTTCGGATTTCACGCCGAGATACCGGGCCAGAACGCTGAGTTTCCAGTGCGTGGACGGCGGTGGCTCGTTGTCGTGCCGTGGTGCGCCACCGTGCTTGTCGTCCGTCGGTGGTGCGTCGGTCAACTGGCCCTGAGCGCGGAACTGGCGACAGAGTTGACTCACGATCGGCACGGTGAATGGTTTGCCGCTGGTGGCGTGGAAGTTCTCGGCGTTCAATTGGGCCGCGATGGCGGCGTGGTTCTGGCCTTGTTGTTTCAGCGCGATGATCCGCGCCCGAATCGCGTCGGCTGATTCCAGTTGTTGGAACTTGCCAACCGCGCGTCGAATTTCGTGCCGGCTCTCGAAGCCACCCGACCAGCGGATCGACACCGTGACCCGTTCGCTGTGACCGAGGACTTCCACGACCACTTGTTCCACCAGGGCGCGAAGAATGGTTTGACGCTCGGTCCCCGAAGTGGAGCGGGCGTGCCACAACGCGGGAATGTCTTGCGACAGCGAGGTGATTCGCGCGGTTTCCTCGGCGGTCAGGCGGGAGGGTTGCTGCTGCAATAAGCGATCGAGCGTTTCTTGAGTTTGCCGTTCTTGCAGGAGCGCGGCTTCCCAGCGACGTTCCAATTCCGCCGCGACGAGGCGGTTTTGGTGATCGACCGACTCGTAGCGACCGCGCGCCAGTTCACTTTGATAATGCGTCCGCTCGACCGACTGTCGATGATGCTTGGCGACCTGCTGGCGATCCGCTTCGATCCGCCGCGCCGCGCTCAGGCTCAAGTCGATCGACGCCGGTGCCAGCGCGAGCAACAACTGTCGTTCGATCAAGTCGTGCAGCGGACGCGCGTTGAAGGATTGGCACTGCGGCTCGCCGCAGTGGTTGCGAGACATGTCACAGGTGAATCGTGCTTTTGACTGCCCCGAATAACAGACGCTCATTCGCTTGCCGCAGCGACCACAGATCACGCGCCCAGCCAACAGCGACGTGCCGCGCGGCGCGCCGCCGGATTGGTAATGGACGCTGTTTTCCCGGAGCTGGTCTTGGTTTTTCTCCCACTGCGACCAAGTGATGTACGCCGGCAGTTTGTCTTTGATCAGCACGTCCCAGTCTGCGGCGCTGGCCCAGCGACGACCGCGACCGGGGTGGCCCGGCACGACTTTTCGTGGATTCGTTTCACGCCGGCCGTAGACATACGCGCCCGCGTAAATCGGATGATGCAGGAGGCCCAGCAACGTCGCTTGATTGACCGGACGCCACGCCAGCTTCCCGCGATCTGGGCCGCGATGATCGCGCACGCCGATCCGGATGTCGTGCTCACGCAAGTAACGCCGCACCCCCGACATGCTCCCCAGTTCGGCAAACTTGTCGAAGATCAACCGCACGATCTGACGCGCTTGCTCGTCCGGTTCCAACTCCAGCGAGTCCCCCTGACGAACATAACCGATCGGCGCGTGCGAGAAGTATTCCCCGCGCCGAGCCTTGTTCAATTGGCCAGACCGCAGTCGTCCCTGCAACACATGCAGTTCGGCTTCGCTCATCGTTCCTTTCAGCCCCAACAGCAAACGGTCGTTGTAATCGCGCGGATCATAGACGCCATCCGCATCTCCCAGCAGCGTGCCAAACACCGAACACAATTCCAACAGTTGATGCCAGTCGCGGCAGGATCGCGCCAGCCGGCTCATCTCAATGCCCAACACCATGCCCACATGCTCCAGCGACACTTCCGCCAACAGCCGCTGAAACCCGGCCCGACCTTCGATCGATCGTCCGCTGATCCCCAAGTCGTCGTCGATCACAACGATTCTCTCGCGCGGCCACCCGAGCGCCGCCGCGCGATCAACCAGCTTGTATTGCAACTGCGTGGACTCGATGTTCTGCTCGACTTGCTTGGTGCTGGATTGCCGAACATAGACAATCGCCAGCCGTTCGAGATGCTGGTTGACCACTTTACTACTCAGCGCCGTCGTCCGACTCAGCGCCGTCGCCGGTGCCGATAGGGATGCCGCTGATCGGGATGCCGTCGCTGCGGCGCGGACTCTGGCAGGTGACTCAATCATTGGTCACCTCGCTTTCGACGACGCGAACATCGAGAGCCCGCGTCAGAGCCTGAAGCACCGTCTGTCGAACCGACTCCGCCAAATGGCTCCACAACTCCTCGAGCTTCAACGCCGGATGAGCATCCTGGCAGCGCGGGGGGGAGCGGTTGATTGTTGCTCAGACATCGATTTCCTCCTTGAGATCGAATGACCAGAAAATACCAATCGGCTAACGCCTTCAACGCCGACAGGTCAAGAATAACCCTCGCGCTTTCGCTTGAACAAGGCGAATGAGTCGCCTCAGTCTGGATATGCCGTGATGCCGAATCATTGGCACTT
>CAYSHJ010000339.1:0-11037 GCA_964430385.1 uncultured Planctomycetaceae bacterium | reverse complement strand
GAACCTTGAAGGCTTTGTCGGGGGAGGCGAATTCGAGGCCGTTATTCCACTTCATCTTCCAGTCCCCTTCGCCGGGCTTTGTTGTTGCGTCAGGAACCGCGTACATCGGATAGGTGTTGTTGTTCCGCATCTCCGCGTTGGCTGGAGTGACTCCACCGCTCAAGCCACTTTGTGATTGAAACAGCGAGTGCTTGAGCTGCCCGTTCTCCACCTCCAACCGTTCGAGCCGCTGCTGCAACTGGTCCATGCGCTGAGTGACGTCGCTGACTTCGGTCGGGCTTTGAAGAGCGCGCGGAATTGGTGGCTCCGCGCTCAGCAGCGATCCGCTCCACAAAGTCGCCCAGCATGCACCGGCCCATAGTCGCCTCAGGTTGCTCATTTCCGGATTCCTTGCCTCAAAACATGGTCGTCGAGTCTTCCCAAAGAATCGGACGTGCCGGTACTTCCGACGAACGAAACTCTGCTGGATGAAGCGGTTTTAGGGATGCTGACCCGTCCCGATCGTCATAACCGTCAAGGTTTAACAGCCGCATCCGGTCCGCCTGTGGCCGACGAGACGCATCCGCCACGGCCTACGTGAAGAACTCACTGAGTCTTCTTGGAAAACTCACAAATCGGTGCATAATTTCGCGTCGTGAAGTCCGGTCTTTGTTCGAAGACGTTGCACTCGCGACGGCACGAAGGGCGGCGTTCCACAACGAAACAGGGGCGTTCTGATGAACCGAGAATTTTGGAACGTGTGGAGTAAGTGTGCGGTGCTGGGACTGGTTTGCGGCGCGGCCATCGGTTTGGCCGCCGAACCAGTTCGCCTGACCGATGAGGCTCTCGAATTGCACCGGCAGTCGCTGGTCTTCGATGGGCATAACAACTTGGTAATGCAGCTTCGCAAGCAGCCGGACTTGACGGTGGATTCCGTCGATCTGACTCAGGATCAAAAGCGGCTGCACACGGACATTCCTCGGTTACGTCGGGGCGGGGTCGGGGCCGAGTTCTTTGCGACCTATGTCTCGTCCGACAGCGTGCAGAAGGGGACCGCCGTTCGCGAGACGCTGGAGCAAATCGACCAAATCGCGAGGCTGCTGCGACGGCACTCGGGCGCGATGGAATGGGCTGGTTCCACAGCGGACCTCGAACGCATCTACCGTTCCGGGAAGCTGGCGTCATTGATCGCGGTCGAGGGGGGCAACGCGATTGAAGGGTCGCTGGTCGTGCTGCGGACCTACTACCAGGCCGGAGCACGCTGCATGGCGCTGACTCACGATGGCACGACCGACTGGGCGGACGCCGCGCTCGACAAGGTCAAGCATCAAGGGTTGAGCAAGTTCGGCGAGCAAGTCGTGCAAGAGATGAACCGGCTGGGCATGGTCATCGACCTCTCGCACGCTTCGGAAGAGACGATCAAAGACACGCTGTCGATCAGCAAGGCTCCGGTGATTTTCTCGCATACCGGTGCGCACAAAGTGGCTCCGCACCCGCGCAACGTTTCGGACGACGCGCTGCAAGGGGTCGCGAAGAATGGTGGCGTCGTGATGGTCAACTTCTATTCGGGGTTCCTCACCGCTGAGACGGTCAAAGCCTATGAGAAGCGGACGAAAGCCGCCGCCGATCTGCGGAAGTCATTCAAGACCGACGAGCAGTTCCAAGTCGCCATCGTGGCTTGGCTGAAGGAGCACCCGCTACCGACGACCAGCGTGAAGGATGTCGTCGATCACATCGATCACATCGGCAAGGTGGCCGGTCTCGATCACGTTGGACTCGGGTCGAACTTCGATGGCATCGTGAGCGTCCCGCAGAATCTGGAAGACGTTTCGTGCTTCCCGCACCTCACGCAAGAGATGCTGAACCGCGGTTACTCGCGCGAGCAGATTCAAAAAGTGCTCGGCGGCAACGCGCAGCGAGTGTTCCGCAACGTTGAGGCCGTGGCCACGGGCGGCTCGCCCGCAGTCCCGCCGCCTGCCGCTGCCGGTGGTGAATAGTTCTCTGTAAATCAGGCGAGCGGCTGGGCGTTCGCCCACCAAGTGTTGTTGCGGAGTGTCTTTCTCGGAGGGCTGACGTCCTGCCGCTCGCCGGCCCGCGTCAGTAATTGATCTGGAACTGCAGCCGAATCGCTTGGCCGTCGAACTGAGCGTACGACGTGGACCCGACAGCACTGTCGGCGGACGTGTTGGTTCGGTCGGTGATCAGGTAGGAGGCGGTCAGTTCAGCGGCGGTGTTGATCTGCCACTCGGTTCCGAACTCGCACTCGTCGATGTTGACGAACGGAGCGTTGCGTTCCGACTTGTAGCCGCCTTTGAAGTACGAGTAGCGCACGAAGGGAAAGAACGTTCCCCAGCAGTCGGTGTCGAGCTTGTAGAGCGCCATGGCATAGCCGCCGTACAACGCTCGCTCTTCGAGAGCCGTCTGAGCCGCATTCAGCGCGGGGCCGCGGCCGATCGTCCATTCGGTTTGGAACCCGAATGGCTGCGGATACCAGATGAACGAACCCGCGAGCCGTTCGTCGTTCCAGCCATCGCGATCGTTGGCGGCATTCGCACCCGCACCGGCACCCGACGAGGAAACGGTGCCGTCTGGAATCAGCGGTGTCAGTCCCGCGGGGCCGAGTGGATCAATCGACGAGCCAATCACGGCGTACTCCCCCGTATACCCTTGAAGGCCAACTTCCATGTGCTGGCCGTTGTCAAACGTCAGCGGCAGCGTGAGTCTCGCGAAGACATGCACGTCGTCGTTGATCTCGTTGAACGATCCGCCTTGGCCGTTGTAGAGGCCGGCGCTGAGCAGGCCGTAGTTGCCCGAGCCTTTGTAACCTTTCTCCAGCACGTTCTTGAAAAAGTCCTGAGCCCAGGTCGGTGTGTAGAAGAAGTACACCCCCAGATCACGCTCGTTGCGGACGGCACTGTTGAGACCGTCGGCTCGGTCCAGCGGAATTCGGTTCGAGCTGGACTGCAGGTTTTCCCAGCCATACGGAACCTTCGACTGACCGACTCGAATGCGCAGTTCCTTTTCGTCGTCCAGATAGAAGTCGCCGTACCAGTCGCGAATCTGAACGAACTGATTGTTCGGATCGGCGGAGGAACCGGGAGACGACGCGAAGTCCGGTTGCAAGTACACGTAGAGCCGTTCATGAACGTCACCAGAAATGATGACGCGAGCACGACGAATCAGAAAATTCTGATTGTCCGCGAGAGACCGGTCGCCCACATATTGGGCCGTCGCGGAGCCGTCCTCACGATGCGTTTCCTCGTTGAGGCGGAATTGGGCGTAACCTCGAATGCTGAGTTTGTCGAACCACTTCTTGGGTTTGGGAGCTTCCGGCTTCGACGGATCTTTGGGAGCTTCCATCAAGGATGATGTCGAACTGGTCTGCTCGCGGATGATGCCGATCTCAGGATCGTGAGCGAAGAACAACGGAGCCATGTGCAGCAGATCGAAGCCGGCTTGTTGGATCGGCGACGGCGATTCGCGCAGCGTTTGATTCTGCGACTGCAATTCGGCAATCTGAGCTTCGGCTTGCTCCAGCCGTTGCCAATAATCGGCCGGATCAATGGGGCGAATTCCCAAGACCGGAGCTTCCGACTCGGCCCGCAATCGTGCTGGTTCTTGCTCCTTGGTGTTGGCGGGAGCCGCCGGCTCTTGAGCCCAAGCCGTCGTGCCACACCACATGCTGGCCAAGCACATCCACGCCAGGTGCTTGCGAAGATTGAACATGTTGCGAATCCTTTCTCTCGGGATGAGCTTCCTGCTGTGACGCCCTTCACGGCTTGAGTCAGATTTGGGCCGAACTGCGGTTCGGTCGAAACTTCCGGCTCAACATGACTGACTTATCGGGAAGGCTGGTTCCTGCGAAGAAACCGCCTCGGTAAGCGCGGGCGGAAATTAACAATATTAAACCGATGAACCGGTATGACCGTCAGAGCTTCTCAACCCGCAGGCTGAGGGCCTACCGCGAGCGAACATCTCGACACGAGCGTGCGGCAGAATCTGCGCGGCGGCCTCGCACACGTTGGGAATCAGAATTCAAAGCCGACCCGCATTCCGAAACCGTCGGTGTGAGTGCGTCCCACGGTCGGATGGTCGGCAATGGCGCGGATGTAGTTGGCCGTCATCTTCAGATACCGATTCAAGTACCAGTTCACTCCGAATGTCAGATCGGTCAGTCGGCCGCCGTACACGTCGTTGTCGTTGAGGTCCAACTGCGACAAACGCATCGCGACTTCCCAGGCTCCGGAGCCTGTCTCGACACAGCCAGGACTGGCGTAGCGCAGGAAATCCCGCTTGGGGCTGACGCGGTCGAATGAGCCGGTTTCTTTGCGATACGGCCGATGCTCGCCCGTCAGAAAAAAGCTGCTCTGCACATACCAACTGTGAAAAAACAATATCGACTTCCCGATCGGATTCACCGGCACCAAGGCGAATTCCGACTGCACCGAGAATGGCCCGTTGATCCAAGCCGCTTCCAAGCCGAGCAACTGAAAATCGTGGGCGGCGATGTCGCCCGTATCGACCACAAACGGCACGTTTGGTGTGTTGGCCCCGATCCGCGATTCGGGTTGCGCCGCAAAGCGGACCTTGTCGCCGTTCGTATCGCGCCAACTGTACGCCGCTCCGAGATGCAGGTAATGGCGTCCATCGTTCTCCTCGTCGTACCACGGCAGCCACGTCACGCGGCCGGTCACCGCGCTTTCAAAACCATCGCCACTGTCGTCTCCGAAGACATTGCTATCCGAACGAAACAGGCCGACGGCCCAGGTTCCGTTTTGTTCGTCGAACGAGTTGCTGGCCTGAACACCGAGGTTTCGCGCAGGCGAGAAGGCTTGATCCCCGAGGTTGCGCTCCATGAACGTGAGGTAGCGGTTCGCGGTTAACCGATCCAAGCCGAACGGTTCAAAGAAGTGTCCGACACGCACTCGTCCGATCCCCGGAATGTCTCGCAAGCTGACGAACACGTCGAGAAACGTGGGGCGTCCCGACAGCGCGTAATCCATTTCGATCCGATAGTCGATTGGCCCGTAGTCGCCGAACATGGCAATCCGCGCACGCCGGAACGCGGCCCCGTTCTCGATGTCTCCAAACGCGGAGCGGCTGGCCACGTCTTGGTTGAACCACAACCCGTCCGCCTGCAACTGTCCGCTCCATTTGATCGCCGGCCTTTCGGCATCTGCCACCTTCTTGGTCCAATCCGTTTCGTCGCGCTGTTGCTGCTGTCGTTCCAGTTGACCAAGCCTCTGCAACACGGAATCAAAATCAAAGACAGGAGCTGCCGCGGGAATCGTTGCGTCACCATTCACTGCCACAAACCGAGAGCCAACATTCGTCGTCGATGGCACCTCGTCAGCATTGGCGACAAGGCCAAGCAGGACTGCCGTCAGGCACACGGCGATCTGGCCGACGACACCTTGTCGTCGGACGGCTGTCGTGTTCCCCGCCACGGTCTGCCTATCGGTCGACAACGTTCCAGGCTCCGCTTGGTTTCAGTTTGGGTTTATCCTCTTACAGACTGGTCTGTAGCAAAATTCGACCACCTGCGAATAGGCTGATTTCGTGTCACTTCACCGAACGATGCGGGTGATTCATGTGCGTTCCGCTGAACTGGTCGATGCTTCAGCTCGGAGACAACAACGATGAGTGTCCTATCGAAACCGCTTCAGGGCCGAGCGGCATTGGTGACCGGTGCCGGCGTGGGCATTGGCCGCGCGATCGCAGAGGCACTGGCCGATGCAGGTGCGTTCGTCGGCCTGCATTGCCACCGCAGCGTGATCGGGGCCGAAGAGGTATTGGCCGTAATTCGCTCATGTGGAGGTGACGGCATTGTGTTGTCCGCCGATTTGAGTGAGGCAACTCAGGCGGCCGAACTCGTCGATCGGTTTGTTGAGGCGGCCGGACGGCTCGACATTTTGGTCAACAACGCCGGCTCGCCGATTGAGCGGCTCCGCATTGAGGACTGTCCGCTCGATCTGTGGCGGCGAGTGCTCGACACGAATCTTACGAGTGCATTCCTCGTCACTCAGCGATCGATTCCGCATCTCAGACAAAGCGGTCACGGAGCGATCGTCAACAACTTGTCGCTGTCCGTTCAAACGGGCGGAGCGAACGGAGCCGGGCCGTATGCCATCGCGAAGGGCGGCCTGCAAGTGCTGACGCGCACGTTGGCTCGCGAGTTGGCACCTGAGGTCCGCACGAATGCCATCATGCCCGGCGTCATCGAAACGCGGCATCACGAAGTTTTCTCGACGCCAGAGCGAATGGAGCAATACCGTCGCGAGACGCCGCTGGGCCGCAACGGCCTTGCCGCGGAAGTGGCCGCCGCTGTGCTGTTTCTGGTCAGCGACGCCGCCCGTTTCGTCAACGGAGCGTTGCTCGACATCAACGGCGGGCGATTCTTGCGCTGATGGTCGCGTCGATGCGCCGAAACCGCGTTCGCCCGAATTATTCAGGCGCACTCGAAATTCTCAGGCAGAGTGCCGCACACTAACCCGAAGCGCAAGCGAGGGCGAACTGTGACGACGCCCTCGCTTGCGCTTTTTGAACTTGCGCTGTTTGTGGTTGCCTTGACGACTTTCATCGAGGAATCGTGGCTATTGGGCAAGACTCCATCCGGCTTGCCCGGATGGTGAATCTGATGGTTGGCTAGCGCCGGCGGCACTCTCGTTGAGTGCCCTGTTTTTCTGCGGTTCGCCGCCTCCGGCGGCGAACCGCAGAAAAACAGGGGTCGGGAGGGCGACGTTCATCGCTAGCTCTCCATCGTCTTCCCCATCCGGACAAGCCGGATGGGGCCGAATCAAAAACAGCACAAGTTCAAAACTTGCGCTCTGGGTTGGTCTGGAAACATGACTAATCCGTCTTCAGGCTGGCGCTGCTTCAACCTTCGGCATTTCGCGGACGTTGATCCGGCGGCCTTCTTTGTCGAAAAAGACGTTCCCTTCGATAAGGGCGAAGATCGTGTAGTCGCGTCCCATGCCGACGCCGCGGCCGGGATGCCACTTCGTGCCGCATTGCCGAATCAAGATGTTGCCAGGGATGACGAACTGGCCGCCGAATTTTTTTACGCCCAAACGCTTCGAATGGGAATCGCGACCGTTGCGGGACGAGCCTTGTCCCTTCTTATGAGCCATGGTGGGGCTTTCTCCGATCAGTCTGTTCTGCCGACGCTCTTGTTCCGCCCAAGATGTTCCAAAAGGACTGGGCACTGTAGTGACCGCGGCTCGGTCAAGCAACTTTCGGGGCGAGGACTCCCAACCCGTTAGTGGGTCAGTTTGGGTGGCACGCCCTGAGTCATCGAAGGGCGTGGAATTGTCCTTGCGAGTATCCACGCCCTTAGCAGGGCGTGCCACCCGGCGCTTCTTCAAATTGTGCGACTAGTCACAACTCCGACGCGGTGCGGAATTCTTGTCCTGAATTTGGCTGACTCGGATCACTTCTGAGCGTTTTCTTCCTTCGGGGCATCGTTCTTCTTTTTGGCGGGATCCGGCCTGTCCGCGTTCTTGGCGTCCGGAGCCTTTTCGCGATTGGGAGCCTCGCCCGCGTTGCCGGCCGCTGCGGCGGGTGGCTTGCCGCCATTGGCCGCGAACGGCTTGACGCTGAGCGGAATGCGGACGTCGTCGGGCTGATAGATCCACTCCGGATCGCCTTGTTCGCGGAATTCTCGTTCGCGGCGGTCGATCTCGTCCCCGGGACGCCAGTAGCGTTGGATTAAGGTTCTCCGCCAGACAAGCGGTTTTTCTTCGTTCGCCGTCACACGATCGGGGGTGATCGTGTAAAACCAAATATTGGCGTCCGGGTCGGGAGGCCCTGGTTTCTTGGGGTTGAACAGGTTGTAAGTTTCCGAGGCAGCTCGCCACGTCTCTTTGCCGTTCCAAATCTGGTCGGAGAACATCATTTGGCCGGCAGCCACGCGATCGACCAAAGTTTGATAGGTCACTGGCCCGCACACCAATTTGTATCCGTTGGAGAAGCCGGACATCATGACAGTGAAGAAATCGGCGGTCGGATCGACGCCCCGCCCCATCGCGACGCCGTACACGGCGTGCTCTTCATCCTTCTTGGCGTTCGGTGGAGTGACCGGCGGGATGGGGCCAACAATCTCCACGGAGTTCTTAAACAGCAGCGGCTTCTGACCGAGACGATTCTCACGCAAATCGAGAATGGTTTTCTGAGCCAGCGGGACGAGACTGTCGTCGTAGATTTTCTGCACGCCGTTGTCATTGGTGACCAGCGTGAGTTCCGGCACGAAGAGCGGCGGAATGACGTCTGGGTCGAATTGATTCACCGGAGTTTCGTCCGACTCGGCTTTGGCTCCATCAAGGCCGCGATTAATCACCTTGTAGATGAGATACATCACCACTTCCGGCTTGTCGGACTTCGAGTCGGGGAGTTTGACTGTCACGATCCGCAGCGACTTGAACTGCACTTCCAACACCCACAGGTTAGTCTGGCTTTGCCGTTCGTTTCCCGTAGCATTCGCAGGAGCTTTGTTCTTGAATCCGCCATCCGACTGTTGAGCCAAGCTCACGGTCGAGCCGATCAGCCACGTCAAAAGCACGGCCCACACGGGCAACAAACTAAATGCACGGCGCATCGATTGCGATCCTGCGATTGGACGCAGCCGCGGCAGCGCGGGCGCGTCGGCCAAGAGTAAGGTCGGACATCCCTGCCCTAGTCGTCGTGAACTATATGCCTGTAAAAACTGGCTGGTCAATACGTTGTCGCGGGCGACTCAGCCCTTCAGAATGCCAGCATGGACGACCTGATCGCGAATAACCTACTCCGAGTGAATGCCGACATCGCAACAGCGTGTGTTCGTTCGGGACGCTTACCGGACGACGTGACTCTCGTCGCAGTGACAAAATACGCCGAGCTTCCGTGGGTTCGTCGACTCATCGAATTGGGCGTGAGGAACTTGGCCGAGAACCGACCGCAACAACTCATCGAGCGGTTCGAGGCTCTGCGCGGCGACATCCGCTGGCACTTGATCGGCCACTTGCAAAGGAACAAAGTGCGACCGGTGTTGCCGCTGGCGGTACTGATCCATTCGGTCGACAGTCTGCGCTTACTGGAACGCATCTCGGCGGTCGCGGCCGAGCTGTCGCTGACTCCGCGCGTCCTGTTGGAGGTCAACGTCTCCGGCGAGGCGTCGAAAGGCGGCTTCTCGATCGCGGAGCTGACGTCGCAATGGGACGCTTTGCAGGCAATACCGCTTGTCCAAATTGCGGGCTTGATGACGATGGCTCCGCTGGCCAACGATTCCAAAGCCGCGCGCCCCGTGTTCCGCAAGTTGCGTCTGCTGCGCGATGAACTCGCCCAGCGAGCGACGCTCAGCACAAAACTCACCGAACTGTCGATGGGCATGAGCAGCGACTTTCAAATCGCGATCGAAGAAGGAGCAACGCTCGTCCGCGTCGGCAGCCGTTTGTTCGAGGGAATCTCGTGATCGCCTTGGAAGATCATCCCAGCGGAGTCATCTTGCCCGTGAAGGCTCAACCCGGTGCACGCCGCAACGGCTTGGCGGGCGTTCACGCCGGAGCGTTGAAGGTGCAAGTGACTCAAGCTCCGGAAAAAGGTAAAGCCACCACAGCCGTTTTGGAAACCGTGGCCGACGCTTTGAGCTTGAAACCCTCACAAGTCTCGCTGCTCGCGGGAATGACTTCGCCGCACAAGCGGTTGTTGATCACCGGCCTGTCGCGGACTGAATTGGAAGAGCGGTTGCGCGTGATCGTGAACGGTTTTTCTTCGCTCGGCGAAATATGACACTAACCCGATGCGCGAGTTTTGAACTTGCGCTGTTTTTGATTCGGTCCCATCCGGCTTGTCCGGATGGGGAAGACGATGGAGAGCTAGCGATGAACGTCGCCCTCCCGAACCCTGTTTTTCTGCGGTTCGCCGCCTCCGGCGGCGAACCGCAGAAAAACAGGGCACTCAACGAGAGTGCCATTGGGCGCTAGCCAACCATCAGATTCACCATCCGGGCAAGCCGGATGGAGTCTTGCCCAATGGCCACGATTCCTCGATGAAAGTCGTCAGGGCAACCACAAACAGCGCAAGTTCAAAACTTGCGCGTCGGGTTAGTAGGCGGGATCGATGGAATGGTCCAAATCCAGCGGCTCACAGAATAATTCGAGGTTCGACCGAACCGAGCGGAATTCTCCGTGTCGGTCTTCATCGAATCAAATGCTCTGACCACCGGATTGTCATGCACCCCATTTCTGAACATCAGATTTCGGACCAACGCCTGAATAGCCGTTTGATTGGCAGACGTTTCGAACGCGATCAGCAACGGATTTGTTCCGGAGGTTCCGCCGATCAGGATGTCATCTCCGGCATCACTGCCGGTTGGACTTCACTCAAAGGGGTACAGCGTTGCGAACGCCTCGTCGATGATTTCCGCCGTGACCAGATCGCCGGAGTCCGCGAGGCCGTCGCTACCACGAGTCGCCCCGCCTTGGCCGCCGAGCGCGGTGTCGCTGCCCGCTTCGCCATTGACGGAGTCCGCATCGTTGCCGTGATCGCCGCGGATCTTGTCGTTGCCGAGGCCACCGAGGATGCTGTCGTTGCCCTGGTCACGTCGGATGCCGTCGTTAGAACTCTCGCCCTCGAGCGTGTCACTGCCGTCGCCGACCAGCGTGTCCGAGCCGTCGCCGCTCCATCGCCTGGCGCATCCGACGCCGTTCGCTCCTCGAAGATGATTTGTGGAAACTCAATTTCGTCAGCATGCGTGACACCTTTTTTAACCAAACCGTTTCATCTTCGAGATGGAGTTCTCCAAATTCATTTGGGCCTCTTCCGGACTCCCAAACAATTTCGGACAGAAACTAGATATTTCGGTTGTCAGCGATTCTTTCTAACGACAAGCCGATCGACTAGCGGTCACAACCGTTAAGAGCCGATAGCAGACATACGCCATTTCTTGAGGAGTGTGGTGCGAGTTGGTCTTTGCGCTCTATGTGCTGAGACACCATTCATCTCGCGACCGTCGCATCGACTGCATCATCTCCGGCCGGGTCGCCAGGAGGACATCATGCGATCAATTTCCAAGCTTCTGCAGCA
>CAYSHJ010000338.1:0-3210 GCA_964430385.1 uncultured Planctomycetaceae bacterium | reverse complement strand
GCGGGCGGACTTCACGACCTGCGGCAGGAACATTTTCCCCGCGCCGAACAATTGGCCGACGACGGACATTCCGGCCATCAGCGGGCCTTGAATCACGCTCAGCGGTCGGCCGTATTTCTGACGAGCCTCTTCGGTGTCGGCGTCGATGAAGTCAGTGACGCCCTTGAGCAGCGCGTGCTGGAGGCGTTCTTCGACAGAGCCAAGTCGCCATTCTTCGACCTGATCGGGGGACTCACGTTCCCCGCTCGCCTGGAGCGTGGAAGAAAACGCGATCAGCCGCTCGGTCGCGTCGGGACGCCGGTTGAGCACGACGTCCTCGACGTATTGCAACAGTTCCTTGTCGATCTCCTCGTACACGGTGAGCTGCCCGGCGTTGACGATGCCCATGTCCAAGCCGGCTTGAATCGCGTGGTACAAGAACACGGTGTTGATCGCCTCGCGGACGGCATCATTGCCGCGGAACGAGAAGCTGACGTTGCTCACGCCGCCCGACGTCTTCGCTCCCGGGCAGACCTGTTTAATCCGCCGCAAGGCCTCGAAGAACTCGACCGCGTAATTCGCGTGCTCTTCCATCCCCGTGCCGATGGTCAGGATATTCGGGTCGAAGATGATGTCTTCGGGCGGAAAGTCGACACGATCGGTGAGCAACTTGTACGCGTGCTGACAGATCTCGACTTTGCGATCCGCGGTGACGGCCTGACCCTGTTCATCGAACGCCATAACGATGACGGCTGCTCCGTACCACCGCACGAGCTTCGCTTGTTCGAGAAATTTCTGCTCGCCCTCCTTCATGCTGATCGAGTTGACCACGCCTTTGCCTTGCAAGCACTTCAGCCCAGCCTCGATGACCGACCACTTCGAGCTATCGACCATCACGGGAACTTTGGCGATCTCCGGCTCGGCGGCGACAAGGTTCAGGAACCGCGTCATCACGGCTTCGCTGTCGAGCAGACCTTCGTCCATGTTGACGTCGATCATGTTCGCCCCACTCTCGACCTGCTGCCGGGCGACGGCGAGTGCCTCGTCGAACTTCTCGTCTTTGATCAGCCGTGCGAACTTCTTCGAGCCGGTGACGTTGGTCCGCTCGCCGACCATGAAGAACGCCGAGTCGGGTCGGATCGTTTGCGGCTCGGTGCCGCTGAAAGTGGTGAATCGCGGGAGGACGCGCACGTCGCTCTCACTAGCCCGACGCGCCAGCGAGGGACTTGAGACATCCGGTTTCGAATCCCTCGCTCGCGCGTCGGGCTGGTGCGGCACAACGGGCGCGAGCACAGGCACGCGGCGGGGCTTCAGTCCACGCACGGCTTCGGTGATCGCGCGGATGTGCGGCGGAGTGCTGCCGCAGCAGCCGCCGACGATGTTCACAAAGCCTTGCTCGGCGAACTCGCATATGAATCCGGCCATTTGGTCGGGTGTCATTTCGAACTCGCCTAGCGCGTTCGGCAAGCCGGCGTTCGGATAGCACGAGATGAACTTGGGTGCGATGTTCGACAATGTTTCGATGTAGCCGCGCATCGACTGTGGGCCGACGGCGCAGTTGAATCCGACGCTGAGCATGGGGAAATGCGCAACCGCTGTCCAAAACGCCTCGATGGACTGCGCGGTCAGCGTGCGACCGCCTTCGAAGATTGTGGTCGAGACCATCACCGGCAAACGCTGGCCGGTCTGTTCGAAGAACTGCTCGATCGCGAACAGACAGGCTTTCATGTTGAGCGTGTCGAACGAGGTCTCCGGCAGCAGGATGTCTGCGCCGCCATCGACCAGTCCGCGAATCTGTTCGGTATACGCGGCCACGACTTGAGCGAACGTGACCTCGCGTTTGCCCGGATCGTTCACGTCGCGCGACAACGACAACGCTCGGTTCATCGGCCCGATCGAACCAGCGACGAACCGCGGCTTGTCGGGCGTGCGTTCGGTGAATTCGACAGCCGCCTGCTTTGCCAACGCGGCGGCGGTGCGGTTCATCTCGTAGCACAATGTAGTCGCCTCACTCCGTGAGGCGAGTTTCGGGTCACGGAGTGACCCGTCGACATCGGCTAGCCACCCATGCAGCTCCGGAAAATAATCAGCCATCGACACGGCTTGCGCGTTGAACGTGTCCGTCTCGACGATGTCCGCCCCAGCCTCGAAGTACTGGCGATGAATTTCCGAGATCACCTGCGGCTTGGTCAGCACCAGCAGATCATTGCAGCCCTTGAGGTCTTTCGAGTGCTCTCGAAACCGCTCGCCGCGGAAGTCAGCTTCTTCCAGCTTGTAGCGCTGGATCATCGTCCCCATCGCGCCGTCAAGGATCAAAATGCGATCGGCAAGGAGCGATTCCAAGAAGTCAGATTTGTCGTGCGAGTCAGATGTCATTTCGGTCCATCGCCTTGTCGTCTTGAAGAGGTAACGAGGCTCTGCCTCAGAACTCTGCCTCAGAACATTGAGACGTATTCAGAAAAGCTCGTCCCATTCGTCGTCTCCCTAAATTCGTTGGGACGCCTTGGTGTGAGAGTCTCACGGTCCCAACGAATTTAGGGAGACGACGAATGATACGCCGCAAATCACGCGCGGTCATTGATGTCGAGCGACTTCAAGATCAGTTCGCAGGCTTGCGACTTGTTCAAGGCGTAGAAGTGCAGGCCGGGAACGCCGTGAGTGGTCAGGTCGCGACATTGGCGAATGGCCCAATCAAGGCCGATGTCGAATTGCGCTTGCTCGTCGCTTTGAACGGCTTCGAGACGCGACGCGAGTTCTGTGGGAAAGACGGCTCCGCACATCGACGTGATCCGCTTGATGCGAGCAAACTCCGTGATCGGCATGATGCCGGGCACGATCGGGATTGGGATGCCAGCTTTCAAGCATTGGTCGCGGAAGCGGTAGAAGTTTTCGTTGACGAAGAAGAGTTGCGTGAAAACCGCGTCCGCGCCGCAATCGACTTTGCGTTTGAGATTGTTCAAATCGGTGGCGAGGTCCGGCGCCTGCGGATGCTTCTCCGGGTAGCCGGCGACGCCGATGCTGATGCCGGGATAGTTTTGCCGGATGAGCGTGACCAGTTCGTTCGCGTGTTGCAGGCCGCCGTCAACCGGTTTGAAGTCGGCTTGGCCGGCGGGTGGATCGCCGCGCAGGGCCATGATGTTTTGGATGCCGCTGTCGCTGGCGTACTTCAACCAGTCGAGCAACTCTTGCCGCGTCGAGCCGACACACGTGAAGTGCGACGTCACCGCGACA
>CAYSHJ010000337.1:0-1933 GCA_964430385.1 uncultured Planctomycetaceae bacterium | reverse complement strand
CGCCGATCTCGCGCTCGATGCGCAACCCCAGTTCGGCGCGGGTCAAGCTGTCGACACCGAGATCCTCCTCGAGACGACTGTCGAGGTGCACGGATGGGATCGTGCCGCGTTCGGCGTGACGAACTTCGACGAGGAGCGCTCGCGTCAGTGACAGCAGCCGCGCGGGTACCTCGTCGCGTTGGCCAGCGTGCGCTGTAACGACGGACCCCGCGGTTTTGGACAGCCTATCCTCGAGCACGACATGTCTCGATCAATCAGGGACCTGCCCAGTCTATCGCGCAAGTCCCCGACCCTTCTTGACGTCAGCGGACCTCCAGCTTCTTGACACCGGCGCCTACCTTCTTCGGCAATACCAGTTGCAACACGCCATCGGCGTACTGGGCGTCGGCCTTCGCCTGATCGACGTCCATGGGCAGTGTGAAGCTGCGATACATCGAACCGTAGTAGCGTTCGCTTCGCAGCACCTTCCCACCCTCTTTCTCTTCCTTCTCCTTCTTGACTTCGGCCTGGATGGTCACTTGATTGCCGTCGACGGAAACGCCGATGTCTTCCTTCTTCACACCCGGGATCTCTGCCTTGACGGTATAGGCCTTGTCGTCCTCGCTCACATCGACCGCGATCGCGACGGCTTCGTCGTGACGCGTCGCGGGCGACCGGCCAAAACGGCGGAGGAGATCATCGAACGAATCGTCGAACGCATGCATTCGCGGAAAGCTCTGGAAGGGATCCCAACGCACCAGATTTGCCATGAGTCAATTCTCCTTGCTGATTGAACAATGATTGAAAGCGCCGCCTTCTCCATGTGCAGGGAAGTGACGTGCGGACAGCTTATGTCCCGATCGCGGGACTCGATTTGACGAATCGCAAATGAAGGCCGACCGATGCCCCGGTTGCGTCATATCGAATCATCCGTTCCGAGCCAGGAGGACGATGGGCGAATCGGCACCAGCAATCGAGAGTCCAGGTCATCGGCTTCGCGGGCTGCAGGTCCAAGTTGCTTGATCTAGCTCAATATCGGGACCCGCCTTAGAGGAAAGAATTGGCTGGCCTCGACTTTGTTGGTGCATCCATGAGCACGAACCAGACCGGACCATCTCGATTACCGACGGCTTTGTCGTCGCGGCAAGATTTTGTCGGAGGGTTGGTGATCATCGCGGTCGCCGCTATTGGTTACTGGCTGGGCCGCGATCTGCCGGGCGGGGCGGACGGAGGTATGGGTCCGGGGACGCTGCCGAAGGGCTTGGTAGTGTTGCTCGGCCTGCTCGGCTTGTTGCTGCTCGGGGGCTCCCTTTCCCAGGAACGATCGCGGCTCGAGCCCTGGTCGGTCCGCGGGCCACTTTGTATCCTGGGGGCTCTCGTGGTGTTCGGCCTCGCCGTGCGTCCGCTCGGCCTGGCCGTGGCCGGCCCGCTCGCCATCGTGGTCAGCGCGTTCGCCAGCGACGAGGTCCGTTGGCGTGAAACGATCGTGTTCGGCCTGTTGATGACGGCGTTCTGCGTTGGCCTGTTCAAGTTTGCGCTCGGGCTCCCCATCCCGCTCGCGCCGTGGCTGCTTGGCTACTGAGCGCCGACTGTGTTCGAATTCCTCGGCAATCTGTCACTCGGCTTTGCGACCGCGCTGTCGCCGATGAACCTGTTACTCGCGTTCATCGGGTGCTTGGTGGGGACGCTCATCGGTGTGCTGCCGGGAGTGGGCCCGATCGCGACCATAGCGATGTTGATGCCGCTCACCTTGAAGGTCGATCCCACCGGCGCGCTCATCATGCTCGCCGGAATCTACTACGGAGCGCAGTACGGCGGCTCGACCACGGCGATACTCGTCAACATCCCCGGCGAGGTCACCGCCGTCGTTACCGCCATCGACGGTCACGAGATGGCGAAAAAAGGCCAGGCGGGCGTTGCGCTCGGCATCGCGGCGATCGGATCATTCTTTGCC
>CAYSHJ010000336.1:0-6552 GCA_964430385.1 uncultured Planctomycetaceae bacterium | reverse complement strand
TACAGCCCGATGCCACCCGTGATCTGCACTTCATAGTGCTTCATGCCGGTCGTGCGCTGTGACGCCTCGACGACCAAGGCGTACGCTTCGGGCATCAACTTCCCGAGCGACTCCCCGGCTTTCGCTCGCCAGCGAATTTCCAGACCCGCCTGCAACAGTTCGCGATCTTTCAGCTTTCCCAGTTCGTCGACCCGCCGCAGAATCGAGTGCGCCAGCGCATGCCATCTCGAAAGTCGAGCCGGAATCGGCCGTCCGCCACCTTTGACCCAGTGAACCACTCGATCGACCGCCAGCACGAGAGTGCTCCTTCTTAACGCGGGCTTTGCCCGCGGCTCAAACGTCGGTCGGACGCCCACGTCCGACCAGGCTGGTTTGTAACTCACAAGGCTGAAACCTGCCAATCGGACTTGTCGCCTTCGGGCTTACAGCTTGGATTCCTGACCGTTCGGCCCGGCGCCGCCGAGCTTGACGGCAATGTTGAGTCGTCGTCCTTCGCGGACCACCGTGATCACGACTTCCTCATTCGGGCGCTTGCGTTCGACCGCGGTCAGGAAGTCATCTTGTGTTTTGACGTCACGTCCGTCGACGGCCACGATCAAATCGGCCGCGCTGCGATCCACGCGTTCGACCACAAACGGGCCGGTCCGCTTGCGAGTGACGCGCGGCCCGTGCAGCCCGGCTTTCTCGGCAGGACTTCCCGGTTGCATGCCCGCGACCATCAAGCCCTTGTCGGTCTCGAACAATCGCAAACCAGTTTCGGGGCGAATCACTTTACCGTGCCGAATCAGTTCCGGCACGACGCGGTTGAGCAGGTTCACCGGAATCGCAAAACCGACACCGGCGCTCTGCCCGGTCTTGCTGGCGATCGCCGTATTGATACCGATCAGCCGGCCGTGCGTGTCGAGTAACGGCCCGCCGGAGTTTCCCGGATTGATCGCGGCGTCGATCTGGATGATCTGCTTGATCGAACGGTTATTCCGAATCTGCAGCGAGCGATCGAGGCTGGAGATGACGCCGGTCGTCAGCGTTCGTTCGAGGCCGAACGGGTTGCCGATCGCGAAGCACTTCATGCCGACTCGCAGCGCGCTCGAATCGCCGAGTGCCACGGGAAACAGCACGTCCCCCGGAGCGTCGATCTTCATCACCGCAATGTCGTTTTCCGGGTCCGCGCCGACGAATGCAGCGTCGTACTCCTTGCCGTCGTATAACGTCACCACCACGTCGCTCGCGTCGGCGATGACATGAAAATTCGTCACGATGTGCCCGGCCTTGTCGAGGATCGAACCCGAACCGGTTCCTTCGGCATGCACCTCAAACGCCAAGAGTGCCGTTTGAGTGCTCTTCGTGCTGATGTTCACGACGCTCTTGTTGATCGCCGCGTAGACCGCCACGTTGACCGCTTCGTCCAGCGTCAAGCCTTCGCTGTTAAAGGCGTTCGGCAGGTTGGTTGGAGCGAACGCGCGGTTCTCTTCCAGCGAAAACGACGCGCGCCGCGCGGCTCCTTTTTCAGAGCCGTTCCGATCCTGGGCATCCACCTGTCGGAGCAGACCACCCTCGTGCCAGCAGAGCGCCACGAAGCCTCCCACGATCGCCGAGGCACAGCAGCCAATGAAGTAACGCATGTAACCATCCATTGAGATGCGAAGCTGTCGCTGAACTCGTGAGAGTTCGGAGCCTGAAGTCTCACGACTTCAGCGACCCAATTATCACGACCGTTCTAACCTCGATACCCAATCACTGCGCGAGGCTCCTTCGCAACGACCGGGAGGCGAGGTATAAGTGCTTCGCCGGATTGACTCAAGATGAAGCCACTGACTCGTGTCGCCAGATGCGAATCGGAGATTGTCATGAACAGCGGGATGAAACGGATCGGGATTCTGACCGCGGGCGGAGACACTCCGGCTCTGAACGCGACGCTGTACGGGGCCGTTGAACGAGCGAATCAATGCGAGGTCGAGGTTTTCGGACTGATCAAAGGCTTTGACGGACTGCTCAATCCCTCGGTGCCGCACGTGGTGCTCAATCCGCTCTTTCAAAGAATACCGGAACTGGATCCGTGTTTGGGCGGGTCGATCATCGGCTCGTCGCGCACGTACATCGACCCCAATCAGCCGGACGATCTGAGAGTCGTCACCGAGCGGCTAAAGCGATTGGGCATCGAGGGACTGATTTGCATCGGCGGCGACGGCACGATTAGCGGCATGCAGCCAATCGCCGAGTTCTTCCCGTGCGTGCTCGCGCCCAAGACGATCGATAATGACTTGGGTCTGAACTACATCCACGAACCGAACGAGTGGGTTCGGGACAGCGTCGATGCCACCGGCAAGCCGATCTACCACCGCACACCCGGCCGCGCGGAGATCGAACTCGAAGAGATCATCAATTACGCGACTCCCGGCTACACGACGGCGGTGTTCGTTGTCGCTCAGGGCGTCGAGCGTATTCGCACGACGGCCGAAAGTCATCGTCGCATCGCCATCATCGAGGTCATGGGCCGCGAGTCCGGCCACATCGCGCTCGGCTCGGCCTACGGCCAGCCGGACATGATCCTCATTCCCGAAGTGCCGTTGAACGTCGACCGCGTTGTCGAGCGAGTCCGCCAGACGTACGAATTGCAAAAGCACGTCGTTGTGGTCATCGGCGAAGGAGTCACCGACGCACAGGGTCAACCACTCGGAGCCGTCGACAGCCAAAGCAAAGATCCGGCCGGCAACGTCGTCTTCCACGGTGCGGCCGAGGCCTTGCAGAACATCCTGCTCAAGCAACTTGGTGACGCTTTCTTTCAACGCAAGCGGCGACACGAATCGGCCAAGGCCGCGATTTTCACTCGAAAAGTGGGCCACACGCAACGCGGCGGAAGACCGATTCAGTTCGACCGCTTCTTTGCCAGCCAACTCGGCGGCAAAGCCTTTGACCTGCTGATGGCCGAGCAAAACGATTCGGTCGCCACGCTCCAGTGGTCGCGTGACAAAGGCTTCACGCTCGACTCGTTGCCGGCCAACAAGCTCAAAGATCAGTGGGGCATGATTCACCCCCGCTTCGTGCATCGTTCGTTCTACGATGAGTCACGCTTTCAGCCGTCCAAACTCGGCGTCGAATACCTGCGTTCGATGTTCACCAACGCCATCGGGCAAGACGACGTCGAGGTCATCCGCAACAAGCTGTTCAACCCCGGTAACTTGGTGACGCGGTATCAAAGCGTCAACGTCGAAATCCAGAAACGGATTCGCTGCCTGGAACCCGGGCAAGCGTAAGAACCAACGTCGAAGTCACCTCGTCCTCGCGGCCAACTGTGCGGCGAACTGCTTAAGCATCTCGTCGCTGATGCGTTGACCTTTGGGGATTTGCTTGATCGAGTTCAACACATCCAGAACTTGATCTTCGGAGAGTTCAAAACCAAGTTCATGCAGGCGATGAGCCACAGCTCGGCGGCCGCTGTGGCGTCCGATGACCAGACGCAGGCCGCCGGCTCCCACTTTTTCCGGGCGATACGGCAAGTACGTATCCGGATTCTTCAGCAAGCCGTCCTGATGGATGCCGGCTTCGGTGGCGAAGATGTTTTCTCCGGCGACCGGCTTGTTCAGCGCCAGCGGCAGGCCGGTCAATTCGCTGACCAGTTGGCAGAGAGAATGCAGCTTGGTCGTGTCCAGCATGAAGTCGACGCCGTATTGATCCTGATGCAACGCGAGGCTGATGGCGACTTCTTCCAGCGAGGCGTTGCCGGCTCGCTCGCCGATGCCGTTGACGGTGCATTGCACGACGTTGGCGCCTTCGTCGACACATGCCAGCGTGTTCGCGACAGCCAGGCCCAGGTCGTTGTGGAAGTGGACGGCAAGCAGGGCCTTGTTCAGGTTGGGCACATTGTCTTGAATGGCTCGAATGAACTGGCGAGCTTTCTCCGGCGTGAGGATGCCGACGGTGTCGGGAAAGCCGATCGTCGTGGCTCCGGCGTCGATGGCCTCTTGATAGCACTGGCAGAGGTACGGCAGTTCGGTGCGGCTGGCGTCTTCGGAGCTGAAGGCGACGATCTCAAACTTCTCCGACGCGTACGAGACCGCGTCGGTGATCAGCTTGAGCACTTCGGTTTCGGACTTTTGCAACTTGTGTTGCCGATGTAACGCACTGGTGCCACAAAAAAGACTGACGCCGCGCTTGTTCGTCGGGTTGCCATCGAGTGCTTCGTCGGCGGCATCGACGTCGCCGCGCACGGTTCGGCACAACGCCGTCAACACCGGCTTCTTAACGACACCGACCATGCGGCGAATCGCCTCGACGTCCGCCGGCGACGAGGCGGGAAATCCGGCATCCAGCGAATGCACGCCGGCCGCTTCCAACGCGAGC
This sequence comes from uncultured Planctomycetaceae bacterium, assembly GCA_964430385.1. GTDB lineage: Bacteria > Planctomycetota > Planctomycetia > Planctomycetales > Planctomycetaceae > CAYSHJ01. Next base: position 2,211 of record CAYSHJ010000336.1, on the reverse strand, counting down.
GCGATCCGCAGCTTGTCGTCGGGGTCGAGCGTTGCTCCGGGCATTTGCTCGCCGTCGCGGAGCGTCGTGTCGGAGAACAACACCACTCCCGAATTCTTGTGATGCCGAATGATCGCCTGCTTGACGATCCCGGTCACTTGCTTCTTGGCTTGCTTGAAGAAACCGAAGGGCATGGATGCACTCGAATGACGAGCCGAGAGTTACCGACAGGAATGCCAAGATGACAAACGGCGGCCGAAATCGGAAGTGCTGATGCATTTTGTCGGTATCGCGTTCGCACGCCGCGCGATCAAGGGCGAGCGGCACGCTCGTCTTGAAGTTGTTTCAGCCGCACCAGCAATCGTCGCGAAGTTGGTCCGGTAGAGCTGATGCAAAACAGCCGCGACGTCGGCCCGAGCACAGTAACAGCGATGTTCAGCCGATCGCGAGGCAGCAGCGACGACACGCGATCCGCCCATTCCACGAAACTGACGCCGTCGCCACCGAAGTATTCGTCGGCACCCAGGTCGGCAAAGTCGGCGGCATCTCGCAAGCGATACGTGTCCAAGTGATAGACCGGCAAACGTCCGTCGTATTCTTGGATCAGCACGAACGTCGGGCTGTTGACGGTACTCGGATCAGCACCAAGCGCCGTGGCCGTGGCTTTGACGAGTCGCGTCTTGCCAGCTCCCAGCGGACCGATCAAACCGACGACGAGGCCCGGCTCCAGAACTTCGGCCAACAAAACACCCAAAGCGTCCGTCGCGGACTCGTTGTCCGCGAGGTACTCGAAGATCAAGCTGGCGGCAGCCTCGTCAGAGTTTTGGTTCATCGGGAATCTTGCGGGGATGGTTGATCAAAGCAGACATGCTGATTTCCAATCGGGTTGTGTTGAACGTCTCGATTTCCAGAAAGAGTGAGCAGCATGTGAGCAGAAGTGTTGTATCACGCGATGAGTCCGGGAGTGACGCTTGTTTTCCTGAACATCCTGTTATTCAATCCTCCCCGTCAATTGGCGACTCAGACAACAGAAGCGAGTGTGTCACCAGTTTCGGCATGTCAGGCGGCGAGCCAGGCGGGCTAATGATGGGGGATGCCCTTCATGTCTGATCCAGACGTCACACGCTCGGAGCCTTGGCTCAATGTGTTGGGTTCGCGTTACTTCTTGGACTGGTTACAGCAGCAGCGATGCAGTCTGGCATTTACGACGTATCAGACCGGCAAGCTGTTCCTTGTCGGCCGCAAGTCCGCCAGTGGTGCGGGAGTGCCGATCAGCGAAGCGGATCAAGCGCTGTCGGTCTTTGAGCGGACTTACAACCACTGCATGGGAATGTGCGCGTCGCCGGACGGGCGGACGATTTGGTTGAGTTCGCGGTATCAGATTTGGCGTCTGGAGCAGGCGCCGGCCAACGCGGTTCCCTATCGACCCGCGGAAGGGACCGCAACCGACGGAGACGAGTCGCAACAGCCGCCGCAGTGGGTGGGGCGCGGTTACGACGTCGCCTACATCCCGCGCGTCGGCTACACGACCGGGCACATTGATGTGCATGACATGGGCATTGATGCCGACGGCCGATTGGTGTTCGTCAACACGATGTTCGGCTGCCTGGCGACGTTCAGCGAACGAGCGAACTTCAAGCCGTTGTGGCGTCCGCCGTTCTTGAGTGCTCTGGTTCCAGAGGATCGTTGTCACTTGAACGGTCTCGCGATGCGTGACGGTCGGCCGGCGTTTGTGACGGTCGTCAGCCGCTCGGACGTGGCGGATGGTTGGCGAGACAAGCGGCATGATGGCGGTTGCGTGTTGGATGTCGCCTCGGGCGACGCGGTCTGCACGGGCCTGTCGATGCTGCACTCACCGCGCTGGTATCGCGACCGGCTATGGGTGCTCAATTCCGGCACCGGCGAATTCGGTCAAGTGGACTTGGCGAGCGGTCGCTTCGAGCCGATTGCTTTTTGCCCTGGCTACCTGCGCGGGCTGACGTTCCAGGGCGACTACGCCATCGCGACGCTTTCGAAGCCGCGGCACCTGACGTTCCAAGGTCTGGCGCTGAACGACCGCCTGAGCCAAAAGGGTGCCGAGCCGCAATGCGGTTTACAGATCATCGATCTGCGCAGTGGCTCGATCGCCGAGTGGCTGCGGCTCGACGGCACGCTGGTCACCGAGTTGTATGACTCGGTCGTTTTACCCGGTGTCAGACAGCCGATGGCCGTGGGCTTCAAGACCACGGAGAT
>CAYSHJ010000335.1:0-2970 GCA_964430385.1 uncultured Planctomycetaceae bacterium | reverse complement strand
GGGCCGGCTCGAACGGGGCCAACACCTCGTGCAAGCGGATGGTTTGCGGCGCTCGTGACAACTTGAATCCGCCGTGCCGGCCGCGAGACCCTTCCAAGACACCAGCGCGAACCAGGTCTCCCAGAATCTTTGAAAGATATTTCCGTGGGATGTCAGCCTGCTCTGCGACGCGCTGCCCCGACACCGGCTTACCGTTTGGCTGCAGGACTAAGCAAATCATCGCTCGAAGGGCATACTCACTCGTGAGCGTAAACATGCGGGATTCCAGTAATCAGGCTTTAACCTCTATGGTCATAAATATATCACAATATAGTTTAATAGTCAAGAAAAAAGTCCCATAATTTTTAATCATGCCTGTTGGTGCGGTTCCCCAAAAACCTGTCCGGTACTGGAAGCTGAGAAAACGCGTTAGTTATCGGATCATGCCATTGCGTAGCGCTCCGGCATCTTTTTTGGAATCGGTTGTGGGGCGACACAACAATTGAACGATTGGCCGGCGCTAGACGCCTCTTCGCTCGTTTCCAAAGGGCACTCCCGTCCTGCGATATCACAATATGTGTGGCTGCGATTTCACAGTCTCTGCGAAATCACCGGACGATCATGTGTTCCGATAGACAGGATGCCCACGCGAAGAGATACAGGGACGAGATTTTCGGGGGCAGGGGCCATGACCGAAGCGATCCCCAGGGACGCGGGAAGTGGTGAGGCGAAGCGGCGATCCATCAAGCCGGGGCGGGGGCTTCATGTCGTTTGGCCTCAGAGATCAACCGTGCGATTTCCTCCGCACGGGTGGGCGGTTTCGCGACCCTCGATTCGACCGGCGTTGTATCGGAATCGGGTTCGGACAGGACTTGGAGTTGTCCGCTGGCGGCTTCGGCGGTGATCCGGGCTTTGGGTTCACCTGTGCGGGAGAGCCGTCGCACCGCATCCGTTGGGTGGGTTTGGCGGATGGGCGGACACTCGCTCAACGTTTGCTCCAGCCGAGACTGCGTTCGCACCGCTTCCTCCACCCATTCGTGGAGCGTTCGCTTCGCGCGCTCCGTTTCGGCGGTAAGCTCCGCAAGCCGCTCGTTGGTATCATCGCTTGTGGCTCGTAGTTCTTCGGTCTGGTGCTGGGCTGTGAGGGTTACTTCGGCTAGGCCGGCGAAGACCTTGCGGACGGCAGCGCATACTCGTTCGAGTTGCGCGGCCTGAAACTGCGCGCTTTCGACGATCGTGCTCGGACCGAGCATGCAATCCGCGATGCGGGCCTCAAACTCCGATGTATTGCCCTCCAGCTTCTTGATCCGTTCTCGTAGGGCCTCGGCGCTGGCGTCGAAATCACGCAAGAGGCTTTCTTGGGCCTCAAACACGTTTGTCGAGGCAGCAAGTTTGTTCTCCAGGCGTTCGGCCGCCGCGGAGGCATCCCCACAAAGTTGCTCTTGGCGCTCGATGGACTGATGAACGGCTACGTTTGCTCCGGAGAGCCGATCCAGAATATTGCTGGCGGCCGCATGGTGCGAAGTTAGTCGACCCACTTTCTCGTCCGCGTGGGCGACGAGTCCTTGGAGCGCGTCATGGATCTGGCTTGCCGAGCCGACTACGGCCTCGAGTCGCTTCGCGGCTGCTTGGCTGCTTTCACTTGCGGCGGCGATCTTTTCGCATTCTCCGGCTTGGGCACGGGCCACGGTCACCCGTTCGCAGCCGATTCCGATGTCGATCAGACTCGATGCGACCTGTTGATGTAGGGCGGTAATATGCTCGCCGGTCGCTCGGACGTCCAGTAGAAGTTGCTCTCCGTGTTGCACCATGTCGGCAAGGGGGCGAGCAATCGTGTGAACACGTGAGGGCAATTCGTCCACCACCTGTTGGGCGTCTCGTACGGTCTCCGACAGTGCGGATACTTGAGTTACGATTCCGTCGATCTTCTTGGCTGCTTCGTTTACTGTTGACCGTGCGTCTGCTTGGCGTGCCGTCACATCATCGAGTTTCTGTTCAATCTGCTGAACCCGGCTTGTCGCCGCGTCGATCATTTCCCCCAGTTCTTCACGGCGGCGGCGGGACAGGGTTTCCCCGAACTGGTTGATGTACCCTTCGCCCTCGTCGATCGCAGTTTTGAGTTTTGCAGTCAGGGAATCCGTGACCTGCTCGGCGTCCGTTGTCGCGGACGACACATGACGTAGGACTCCGTCCAGTCGCGATTTCGCAGAGTCAACCACCTCCGTGGCCGCTTGCTGCATCGATGCCAATTCGCCGCCCATCGTGGTGCGATATTGAGCGAACAGGGAATCGAATTCTTCACGACAGCGGCGGGGCAGTGTTGCGGCCAACTGCTTTTCAAAGCGTTCACCCTCTACCATTGCCGCCTTCAAAGGCGCCGCGATGACTTCCAGGCGCCGTTCGGCGTCGGCTGCGGCGGAGCTAATGTGCAACAGGATCGCATCGAGTTTACCCTGCGACGTATTGACGATTTTTTGCGCGTCGTGCTCTAACGCTAGGAATCGGTCGCCTAGCGCGGCGCGATGTCGTTCAAGGGAGTCCGCAGCCAATCGTTGTTGGGCCTGCTGGCCTTCGGCGACGATTCGCTGGAGGGCGTTCGTAAGGGTGTTCAACTTGTCGTCGGCTTCGGTGGTCGTGGTGGAGACGCGCTGAAGCAACCGGTCGACCTTGGTTTGAATCTCCTCCACCGTCTCGCGGACGGCGCTCTGCTGCCGTTGGATCGTGCTGCCGGCATCGGCGGAAGCACGTTGTAGAAGGGGATCTAGCTTGGCTTGTACCTTCTCTACCATTACTAGGGTTGCTCGTTCGCAGGCTTGAAGTCGTTCTTGTACTTGACGCTCACAGCGTTCGATCTCGGCAATGGAGCGGCGTTGTAGTTCGCGTTCGCATTCCTCGACTGCCGTCCGTATTTGAGAACGAACGGTGTTGACCGTCTCGTCCGAAGTTCGCGTCACAGAGGCGGCCTGTTCCACGAGAGCAGCGAGTCGGGTT
>CAYSHJ010000334.1:0-3687 GCA_964430385.1 uncultured Planctomycetaceae bacterium | reverse complement strand
ACTCGTGGCATCCCACACCTTCACCGTCTTATCGTCGCTTCCGGACGCCAGTCGTTTACTGTCCGGGCTAACGCCACGCTTCGGACGTGGGCGTTGTGCCCTTGCAACGTGAGCGTCTCCTGACCACTGGTGGCGTCCCACACTTTCACCGTCTGATCCCAGCTGGCCGACGCCAGCCGTTTCCCGTCCCCGCTAAACGCCACGCTCGTGACCACGCTGGTGTGCCCTTTCAACGTGAGCGTCTCTTGACCGCTGGTGGCGTCCCATACTTTGACCGTCTGATCCTGGCTTGCCGACGCCAGCCGTTTCCCGTCCGTGTTAAACGCCACGCTCCTGACCGAGCCGGTGTGCCCTTTCAACGTGAGCGTCACCTGACCGCTGGCGGTGTCCCACACCTTCACCGTCTTATCGTAGCTGGCCGACGCCAGACGTGTTCCGTCCTCGCTAAATGTCACGCTCGTGACCTCGCCGGCATGCCCTTTCAACGTGAGCGTCTCCTGACCGCTGGTGGCGTCCCACACCTTCACCGTCTGATCGTCGCTGGCCGATGCCAGCCGTTTCCCGTCCGGGCTAAATGCCACGCTCGTGACCCAGCCCGTGTGTCCTTTCAACGTGAGCGACTCCTGACCGCTGGTGGCGTTCCACACTTTCACCGTCTGATCCCCGCTGGCCGACGCCAGCCATTTCCCGTCCGCGCTAAACGCCGCGCTCCAGACCGGGCCCGTGTGCCCTTTCAACGTGAGCGTCTCCTGACCGCTGGTGGCGTCCCATACCTTGACCGTCTGATCCCTGCTGGCCGACACCAGCCGTTTCCCGTCCGCGCTAAACGCCACGCTATAGACCCGGCTGGTGTGCCCTTTAAGATTCATCTGGTAGGGATGGGCCAGGCGGTTCCAGTAATGCCACTCGAAACCGCGCAGGTCTTCTGAGCCACGTTGTGGCTCGTGTTGTTTCAACAACTCTAAGAGCCTGCCCGCGCGCGCGTTCTCCCAGGCCTCCTGTGCGAGAATCATGTGGGAAACGTAGAGATTACGGCGGGCCTCGTCCGCCTTCGCGTCCGCGCGGTCCTTTTCGATCTGAGCCTTCTTGGCGTTGGCCAGCGCCTCATCCGCTTTTGCAATGGCCTTCTGAGCGTTGTCGTTCGCTCGCCTATTCTCCGTGAGGGCGTCGGCTGCTTTGGCGTCAGCCCGTTTCGCCGCAGCGTAATACCGAACGGCGAAGTAGCTGGAGACGACCGTACCGGCCAGAAGCGTCACCAGAACCGCCGCCGCGAGCGACGCCACGGCCGGGCGACGCTTGGCCCATTTGAACGAGCGTTCCCAGGCGGTGCTGGGCCGGGCCTGGATCGGTTCGTGATTCAGCCAACGCTCCAGGTCCGCGGCCAGCGCCGCGGCTGAGCCGTAGCGGCGAGCGGGGTTCTTCTCCAGACACTTAAGTGCGATCGTCTCCAAGTCGCGCGGCACGCCACGGTTGAACTGCCGCGGCGAGATTGGCTCCTGCTCCAGCACTTGCCGCAGCGTGTCTAAGGGATTCGCCGACTGAAACGGCGGGCGGCCGGTCAGCAGGCAGTACAATACCGCCCCCAGCGAATAGATGTCCGCGGCGGGACCGATCTGAGTCGCCTTGCCCGCGGCCTGTTCGGGCGGCATGTAGCTGGGAGTGCCCATGACTTTGCCGGTCGCCGTCAGTTCGCTGCCACCTTGGACTCGTTTCGCCAATCCAAAGTCGGTGATTTTAGGGAAGAGGTCAGCGGTCAGAGGACAGAGGTCAGACGAGGAGGCACGTGCTGCTGCTTCTGACCTCTGACTTCTGACCTCTGACCTCTGCAACAGGATGTTCGCCGGCTTCAGGTCGCGATGGATGACACCCTTGTCGTGAGCGTACTGCACGGCCAGGGCCACTTGCCGCACCAAGTGGGCCGCGTCACGCGGCGGCAACGGTCCGCCTGCCACGCGCCGCGCCAGACTCTCGCCGTCGACAAAGCCCATCGACAAGTAATGCTGGCCTTCGTGCTCGCCCACTTCGAAGATCGGCACGATGCCGGGATGATCCAGGTTCGCCACCGCTTCCGCTTCGGCACGAAACCGTTTGACATCTTCTTCGCTGGCCAACTGGCCGGTGAGGATCATCTTCAGCGCGACGATTCGGTTGAGCGAACGCTGCCGCGCCTTGTACACCACGCCCATGCCGCCGCGCGCGATTTCTGCGAGCAACTCGTAGTCGCCCACGTACCTGATGACCTTGGTGCCGACCGGCAAGACCACCTCGGGCCTGGAGTGCGAACCTCCCACTTCCACGGTTGGTGGCCGAGCCGAAACTTCTGCCAGCGATTGTCCCGCCGGATGCTCGTGCGTGCCGCCGACTGCTGACGCTTCGCTCGCCGGCGGAGGTGCCGCTCTCGGTTTCTCGCGCGACGGATCGTGCGTGTTGCACGGCTCCGAAAAAGGCCTGTCGTTTTGATCGTCCGAGGGAAGCTGCATGATGGCAAGTCAATGACTGGTCTGCGAGCAAACGTACGGCTTCAGGACCACCATGCCCAGTGGCGGGAGAGACAGCTTCAAGCTTTGCGGCTGTCCGTGGGCGGCCACCTTGGACGTGACGACTCGTCCCTGGTTGCCGATATTGCTGCCGCTGTAGATCTTCGCGTCGCTATTGAGGATCTCGGTGTACTCGCCCGGCTGGGGCACGCCGATCCGGTAGTTGTGTCGCGGCACCGGCGTGAAGTTCAGCACGACGACGACTAAGTCATTGCGGTCCTTGGCGAATCGCGAGTAGGCATAAACGCTCTGTTGCCAGTCGTCGCATTGAATCCAGGCGAAGCCGGCCGAGTCAAAATCGACTTGGTGTAACGCCGGCTGCTCGCGATAGACACGGTTCAGGTCACCGACGAAACGTCGCAAACCGTCGTGTCGCTCGTGACCGAACAATGCCCAATCGAGTTCGGTATTGGAGTTCCATTCCAACCACTGACCGAACTCGCCCCCCATGAACAGCAGCTTCTTGCCCGGCATCGTGTATTGATAGCCGAAGAGCATTCGCAGGTTGGCAAATTTCTGCCAGTGGTCTCCCGGCATCTGCGACAGCAAGGCACGCTTGCCATGAACGACTTCGTCGTGCGACAGCGGCAAGACGAAATTCTCCGTGAACGCATAGACCATGCGGAAGGACAGCTCGCTATGGTGGTGCTGGCGATGAATCGGGTCCTGCTGCGCGTAACGCAGTGTGTCGTTCATCCAGCCCATATCCCATTTCATACTGAAGCCCAGCCCGCCGCAATAAACTGGCCGCGAGACTCCGCCCCAGGCCGTTGATTCCTCGGCGATCGTCAGGATGCCGGGGAACTCGCCGTGCAGAATCGTGTTCATGTCTTTCAGAAATTGAATCGCTTCCAGGTTCTCGCGACCTCCGAAGACGTTCGGAATCCATTCACCGTCGCGGCGCGAATAATCGAGGTACAGCATCGAAGCGACCGCATCCACGCGGATGCCATCGACGTGATAGACGTCGAACCAGAATCGGGCGCTCGACAAGAGAAAGTCGCGGACCTCGAAGCGGCCGTAATTGAAGATGTACGTACCCCAGTCCGGGTGCTCGCCGAGCCGCGGGTCGGCGTGCTCGTAGCAGCACGTGCCGTCAAAACGACCTAACGAGTGGGCGTCCATCGGGAAGTGCCCTGGCACCCAATCG